>DAOMOU010000032.1:0-14962 GCA_035444525.1 Gammaproteobacteria bacterium
CCACCCGCTCCATGGTGGTGGCCGCCTCCATGCCATGCCGGGCGCCCCAGAAATCGGTGAAGGTATCGACCGTCATCATGCCGATGTGGAAGCAGCCCAACACCAGGATCAGCATTCCCGTACGGATCTGCCAGACCCACAGCCGGGAGTCCTCGTGCGGCCGCTCGAGGCCGTCGCCGCCGATCCAGCCACGACGGGCCCTGGCCAGCTCCTTCGCCAGCCGGTTCAGCCTTCGCCGCTCGCGCACGCGCGCCGGAATCTTCCGCGCGGCGGCGAGCGCGTGGGCCAGGAACAGCAGCGTGATGACGATCACGAGCGGCTGGGCAATGTAGAGCCCCTCGAGGAACTCGGCCAGCCGATCGAAGCCCTGCGGCCCGAACAACAGTGAGCCGACGTCGAAAATGTGAAACCAGATGAAGATCGTAAGCGCGAAGCCGGTACCGCCGCTGACGATCTCCCACGCCAGCTCGCGCCGGGCAGCCGGGCTTCCCGCAGGACGCGCTGGTTCGTCGCCGGCGACGCGTTCGGCGTCGAGGACGTCTGCTGGCTGTCTCATCGGGCTCCCCGTACTCTCTCGGCCCGAGTCTATGCCGCGCCCAAACCGGGCGCGTACTGTGGATTGCCGCAGGCGTGGGTTTTTCGAGGCCGCGGTATATACTTACGCGCTTGACCCGTACGCCCCGGGCCCCCGGTCCCGCAGGGCGTTTCCCGGCGGGTCCGGCGGATCCCGCCGCACGGCAAGCGATTGAGGAGGCCCATCGGATGGCAGCGCGTTTCTCCCTGCAACAATACGGCATCGGCGTAGAGGAAGTGCACCGCAACCTGCCGCCGGCAGTGCTCTACGAGCATGCCCTGCGCTGGGATCGCGGCTCCGCGATCGCCGCCTCCGGGGCCCTGGTGGCGATGTCCGGTGTGAAGACCGGCCGCAGTCCGACCGACAAGCGCATCATCGACGACCCCAACGTCGCGGAGGACGTCTGGTGGGGCAAGGTCAACATGAAGCTCGAGCAGAAGGCCTTCGAGATCAATCGCACGCAGGCAATTGATTATCTTGGCACTCGTGATCGGCTCTACGTGGTCGACGCCTATGCGGGCTGGGACCCCAAGTACACCATCAAGGTGCGCGTCATCTGCGCCCGCCCCTACCACGCGCTGTTCATGCACAACATGCTGATCCGGCCGACGGCCGAGCAGCTGGCGAATTTCGGCGAGCCGGATTACGTGATCTTCAACGCCGGCAGCTTCCCGGCCAACCGGCACGTGGCCGGCATGACCTCCGGCACCAGCATCAGCCTGCAGTTCGGACATCGCGAGATGGTGATTCTCGGCACCGAGTACGCCGGCGAGATGAAGAAAGGCGTGTTCACCATCATGAACTACCTGATGCCGGCGCGCGGCGTGCTGTCCATGCACTGCTCGGCGACCGAGGGCAAGGACGGCGACACCTCGATCCTGTTCGGCCTGTCCGGCACCGGCAAGACCACCTTGTCCGCTGACCCCAAGCGCCGCCTGATCGGCGACGACGAGCATTGCTGGAGCGACGAGGGCATCTTCAACATCGAGGGCGGCTGCTACGCCAAGGTCATCGACCTCTCCGAGGAGGCCGAACCGGACATCTACCGCGCGCTGCGCTTCGGCTCGGTGCTCGAAAACGTGGTGTACGACCGTGATACCCGGACCGTGGACTATGCCGACACCTCGATCACCGCCAACACCCGTGGCTCCTACCCGATCGAGTACATCGACAACGTCAAGATTCCCTGCATGGGCGGTCACCCGAAGAACATTATCTTCCTGACATGCGACGCCTTCGGCGTGCTGCCGCCGGTCAGCCGGCTGACGCCCGAGCAGGCGATGTACCATTTCATCAGCGGCTACACCGCCAAGGTCGCCGGCACCGAGATGGGGGTGACCGAGCCCGAGGCGACCTTCTCGCCGTGCTTCGGCGGACCGTTCCTGGTCTGGCATCCGGCCAAGTACGCCGAGCTGCTGGCGGAGCACATCCGCAAGCACAACTCCGACGTGTGGCTGGTCAACACGGGCTGGTCAGGGGGCGCCTACGGCACCGGGAAGCGCATGAAGCTGGCTTACACGCGCGCCATCGTCGACGCCATCCACTCCGGCGCACTGGCGAAGCAGCCGACGGAAGCCGATCCCATTTTCGGCCTGGCGATTCCGAAGGCCTGTCCGGGCGTGCCGGACGAGATCCTCGTGCCGCGCAACACCTGGCCCGACAAGGCCGCCTACGATGCGACCTGTCGCAAGCTGGCGAGGCTGTTCGCGGAGAATTTCCAGAACTACGAGGACGTCGCCGGCCGCGCGGTCACCGACGCCGGACCGCGGGTCAAGGCTGCCTGAGCCCGCTGGCGAAACGCACCCACAGGCCTGAGTCGTGAGAGATACGCGGCGCGCCGCCCGTCGCTTTCTCACGGCCGTCGAATTCGACGACCTCGGGGCGCTGCGGCGGGTATCGGTCTGCCTGCTGGTGGCGGCCGTGGTGGCGTTTCTCCCCGACTGGGTCGGCCTCGATGCGGCCGGGCGGCGCTGCCTGTTCATCCTGGTGCTGGCGGCCGGCCTGTGGGCCACCGAGGCCATTCCGGCGTTCGCGGTCGCGTTCCTGGTCATCGGCCTGTCCATCCTGCTGCTCGGGCGGCCGGACGGTGTCTTCGTGCCCATCGACCAGCCCGATCGCTGGCAGATCTTCATCGCCCCCTTTGCGAGTCCCCTGATCTGGCTGTTCCTGGCCGGCTTTATCCTGGCCGAAGCGGCTGCCCGTACGGGGCTGGACCGGACCCTGGCCGGGCTGGTGTTCCGCGCCGCCGGCGCGCGCGCCACCGCGGTGCTGGTCGCGGCCATGGGCATTACTTTCGTGCTGTCCATGTTCATGTCCAACACCGCCACCGCGGCGATGATGATCGCAGTCATCACGCCGGTGCTGCGCACCCTGCCGGCGGGCCACGCCTTCCGCCCGGCGCTGCCGCTCGGCATCGCCGCAGCCGCCAACCTTGGCGGGATGGGCACACTGGTAGGCACGCCGCCCAACGCCATTGCGGCCGGGTTCATCACGCGCGCCGGCACGGAGCTGTCGTTCATGGACTGGATGGCGCTCGGGCTGCCGCCGGCGCTGCTGCTCGCCGCCGTGCTCGGCGCCTTTCTCGCCCGTCGCTACCACGCCGCGGGGCTGATGCTGGATCGCACCGCCCTGGCCCAGGCCCAGGAGACCGGCCCGCGCGCACCGATCTGGCAGCGGGGCGTGGTCGTCGTGGTGTTCGGTACAACCCTGCTGCTGTGGATGTTCGGTCCGGCGCCCGCTGCCGTGGTCGCCTTCGTGCCGATCACCGTCCTGTCGGTGACCGGCGTAATAGGGATCGCCGAGATCCGCCAGCTGCGCTGGGACGTGCTGATCCTCATGGCCGGAGGGCTCACGCTCGGCGTAGCGGTGACCGAATCGGGGCTGGCCGGCTGGCTGGTCGGAGGGCTGCCGCTCGGCGGGCTCGGGCTGCTGGGCGCCGCGCTGGCCTTCGCCCTGCTCACGGCCGGCCTGTCGAACTTCATGAGCAACACGGCGGCGGCCAATATCCTGGTGCCGCTCGGCGCGGCGGCGGCGATGGGGCTGGGCAGCGCGCCCGGCATTCTGCCGGTGATCATCGCGTTGTCGGCCTCGACCGCCATGTGCCTGCCGATCGCCACGCCGCCGAACGCGATCGCCTACTCCACCGGCGAGATCAACAGCCGCGCGTTCCTCGTGCCGGGTCTGCTCTTGGCAGGATTGACGCCGCTGGTCACCGTGCCCTGGGTGAGCTGGCTGTTGCCGCGCATCACCTGAGACCGCCGCACGCCCGACTTATGGCCGCTCACTAGCCCGTACCCGGGTTCCAGAGCCCCTTCAGGTGGGGGGTGGCGCCGTCCGTGGACAACAGCCAGAACTCACGATCGCCCGACTCCATGGGTGACTCGACGTGCAAGCCGACCTGGCCCGGCAGCAGCAGTGGCTTGAGGAAGCGCACCTCCAGCCGTGCGCCCGGCCCGGGCGTCCCCTCGCCGAGCCAGGCAAGGCAGCGCGCCACCGTCCACATGCCGTGCGCGATGGCGGCGGGAAAACCAAAGGGGCGCGCCAGCAGCGACGCCAGGTGGATCGGGTTCCAGTCACCGGACACCCGCGCGTAGCGCCGCCCGGTATCGGCCGGCACCGGCCACTGGCCCAGCAGCGGCGGAAACCGCGGCGCTTCGCCGGGCGCCCTGCTGCGCTGGCGTGGCGCCGGGGCCAGGAAGCTCATGGTTTCGCGCCAGGCCAGCTGGCCGTTCCACAACGCCTCGGTGACCATGCGGAATTCATCGCCACGCGGCTTGCTGCGACCGCTCTCCAGTGTGCAATCCAGCGCCAGGCGCGCACCCGCGGGGATGGGAGTGAACAGCTCGATGTCGTTGCTCAAGTGAACCAGCCCGACCATGCGCACCGGGAAGTCGCGATGCAGCAGCATCGCCATGTGCACGCCGCCGGCGAGGATGTGCGGATAGGTCAGCGGCAACATGCCGTCGTCGGGGAGCCCGCACACATCACGATAAGCCGCGAGCCGCGCCGGGTCCGCCACCACGCCGCCGGCCTCGGCCTCGACACGGATGACTCCGGCGTCCGTGGGCAGGCGCCGCGGCCGGCGATCGAACATTGCGCGCAGGTAGGCAGCCGCGATCGACGGCTGGACCGGGAAACTCAGGCGGCTGGACAAGCGCGTCAGGCGCCGAGTGAGCGCACCTTGTCGATGTACTTCTGCATCGCCTCGGCGGCGCCGGTGCCTTTCAGCCCTTCCCAGGCCTCGTACTTGGCCCGCGCGACGAAGTCGAAGAAGCCGGGCTTGTCGCCGGCCACGTCGCCCTCGGTCGCCTGCTTGTAGAGCGCGTACAGCGACAGCATGTCGTTGTCGCTGGGACGCTGAGACAGCGACTTCACGTCCACCGACGCCTGCTCGAAACGGGCCTTGAGATCGTCCGCCATGCCGTGCTCCTTCAGCTGCTATTCCGCGACGCTGTCGATCCTGATGCGGGTGGGCGCTTCACCGCTGCCGCGGACGTAGTTTACCGCACCGTACAGGTCGCCGGGACGCTGCGCCGGACTGCCGGAGAGCGCCACACGCACGATCAACTCGAGTTCGGCCTGGTCGGAAATCGTGACGCCCGCCATCATCGCGTTGGCGTCGCTGAGCGTCACCGACATCGGCAGCTCGGTGGAGTTGCTGCGGATCACTGCCAGCGGCGCGCCGCCGCCCGGATTGCGGGCGATGATGAACATCGGCGTGGGGCCGGGGATGCGTGCCGCGAGCGCGGGATCGAGCGTGACTTCGAGCGGGATGCCGCCGGCCACGGTGTCCGCCGCGGGCGCCGCCGTTTCGGGCTGCGCCGCGACCGGTGCCGCGACTGGCGCCGCCGGCTCGGGTGCGGGCGCCTCCGGCTGTACGGCCGCCACCGGGACTTCCGGGCCTGTCGTTGCCGCCTCGCCGCTGTGAGCCCGCGCGGCTGCGATGCGCTCTTCGATGAGCGGGACCAGCGTCTCGGGCGGGTTCATGGTGAGCAACAGGCTCAGGCGCTCATCGGCCAGCGCAAAATTGGCGTTCTCGTAGGCATTCAGCCCGCCGTACCAGAGTGCCTTTGGATGCGAGGGGCTCGTGCTCAGCACGCGCTCGAAGATCGCGCCGGCCTCGCCCGCGAGGCCTTCCGGGTCCGACAGCGCCAGCGCTTCACCCAGGTCGGCGAGGATCTGTGGGCTGCTCTGCCCGTCCACCGCGGCGGCCTGGCGGAAGGCCTGCGCCGCGTCGCCGAAACGGCGCATGGACATGTAGGAGCGGCCGAGCAGCATCCAGCTCTCGATATCGTCGGGCTGCTGCGTGAGCCGGCGCTGCAGCGTCGCAATCGCCTCGTCCATCTCGTGCATGCGCTCTTCGGCGATCACGCTGCCGCCGGTGGTCCAGTCCCAGGTCGTCCAGCGCGCATAGAGCATCATCGACACGACCGGCACGGCCAGTGCGATGACGATGCCGACGCCGAGCGCGGCCGAGGACCGCTCGCTGTCCTGCCTCGCCCAGGCCCGGATGACGGGCACGAGCACGAGCGCCGCGGCCGCCAGCCCGAGGGCCAGGGCCGCGATCCAGAATTGGGTCATGTAGTCTCTCCCTTCCCTTCGGCGTCCGCGTCGGGCTCGCCGGATCGCCGCCCCACCACGTTCACCATCACGATGGCGCCCAGCAACAGGAGCACCACGGGCGCGCCCCACAGGAGATAGGTCTCCGGCTTGAGCGGTGGGTTGTAAAGCACGAAATCGCCGTAGCGATCGGTCATGAACTGCTTGATCTCGGCATCGGTCTTGCCCGCCAGGATCATGTCCCGCGTGATGCGCCGCAGGTCCCGCGCCAGGTCCACGTTCGACTCGGCCACGCTCTGGTTCTGGCAGACGACGCAGCGGAACTCGTGGGTCAGCTTTTCGTAGCGCCGCAGCTGGTCCTCGGTCTGGAAGGTCGCCTCGGGGTCCATCGCGAGGATGTCGTCGGCCCCTGCAGCGGCTGAGGCCAGCGACATTGCGGCCGCCAGCAACAGGCAAGCGAAGCGTGTCACTGGGGGCTCCCCTGCATGGCCGCAATACGCGGCTTGAACTCCGACGCCCACACCTTCGGGTCCATCGGCCCGAGGTGCTTGTAGACGACGGTGCCCTGCGGGTCGATCAGGAAAGTTTCCGGCGAGCCGTACACGCCCCAGTCGAGGCTGCCGTTGCCCTGTGGATCATAGGCGACCTTGACGTAGGGATCGCCGAGGTTACGCAGCCATTCCAGCGCCTTGGGACGCTCGTCGCGGTAGTTCATGCCGTACAGCGGCACCTCGCCTGAGCGGGCCAGTTGCATCAGGAAGGAGTGCTCCTGCCGGCAGCCGACGCACCAGGTCGCCCACACGTTGAGGATCGCGGGCCCGCCGAACATGTCCGCCGTGACGAAGCGCTCGGCCGGCTGGCGCAGGTCCTCCAGGTCAAAGGCCGGCGCCGGCTTGCCGATCAACGGCGAAGGCACGGTGCGGGGATTCAGGAACAACCCGCGGTAAAAGAACGCCGCCAGCACCAGGAACACGAACGCCGGCAACAGGTACTTGAGCGACTTCATCAGGCCAGGCCCTCCTGCAGCTTGCCGGCCGGCTTGCCCGGCGCTTTTTCAGGCGCCTCGGCCTCGCTCTTGACGCGATAGCGCTTGTCGCTGATGCCGAAGAAGGCAGCCAACGCCATCACCAGCGCGCCCAGCCAGATCAACCTGATGTACGGCTTGTACTGGATGCGCATGCTCCATGCGCCCTGGCCCAGCGGTTCGCCCATGGCGACGAACAGATCGCGCTGGATACGAGGATGAATGGCCGCCTCGGTCATCGGGCTCTGCTGCACCAGGTAGGTGCGCTTCTCGGGATAGAGCGTCGTGACCCGCTCGCCGTCTTTCTCCACGATGACTTCGCCGCGCACGGCGTTGTAGTTCGGCCCCTGCACGTTGCGCGTGCCCACCAGGGTGAAGGAGTAATCCTCCACGGTGACCGTCTCACCGGGTCTCATGCCGATGTCGCGCGCGATGCCGTAGGTCTCCACCATGGTGACGCCGATGACGAACAGGCCGACGCCGAAATGGGCGACGCACATGGCCATCATGGTGCGCGAATAGCCGCGCAGCGAGCGCTTGCGCAGCACGTACTTGACTGGCTCGATGAACGCCACGGCAATCACCCAGACGCCCACCAGCAGGCCGAGGAACTTCATGATGCCGAACTGCCGGTACACCACCAGCGGCACGATCAGCACGAACAGGAAGGTCGCCAGCGCGAACGGCCAGAGCTTGCCCTTGAGCTGCTGCCAGTCGGTTTTCTTCCAGGCGCTGTGCATGCCGAGGCCCATCAACAGCACCAGCGGCAATGTCGGGATGACGAACACCGCGTTGAAGTACGGCGGTCCTACCGAGATCTTGCCGAGCCCCATCGCGTCCAGGAACAGGGGGTAGAGCGTGCCGAACAGGATCAGCAGCGTGGCCACCACGAACAACATGTTGTTGGCCAGCAGGAAGGTCTCGCGCGACAGCGGCGCGAAGCCGCCCTTCTGCGCCAGCTGCGGCGCCCGCCAGGCGTACAGCGCCAGCGCGCCGCCGATGAAGAAAATCAGCATCGCCAGGATGAACAGGCCGCGATCCGGATCGGTGGCGAAGGCGTGCACGGACACCAGCACGCCGGAGCGCACCAGGAAGGTGCCGAGCAGGCTGAGCGAGAAGGCCGACACCGCCAGCAGCAGGGTCCAGCCCTTGAACAGGCCGCGCCGCTCGGTCACCGCCAGCGAGTGCAGCAGCGCCGTGCCGATCAGCCACGGCATGAAGGAGGCGTTCTCCACCGGGTCCCAGAACCACCAGCCGCCCCAGCCCAGCTCGTAGTAGGCCCACCAGCTGCCCAGCGCGATGCCGATGGTGAGGAAGGCCCAGGCGGCCGCCGTCCACGGCCGGATCCAGCGCGCCCACTGGTTGTCGAGCTTGCCCTCGATCATCGCCGCAATCGCAAACGAAAAGGCCACGGCGAAGCCGACGTAGCCCATGTAGAGCATCGGCGGATGGATGACGAGGCCGGGATCCTGCAGCAGCGGGTTCAGGTCACGGCCGTCCGCCGGCGCCGGAATCAGGCGGTCGAAAGGATTCGACGTCGCCAGCGTGAACCACATGAAGGCCACGCTGACCACGCCCATCACGCCGAGTACCTTGGCGGCGGTCTGCAGCGGGATGCGCTTCGTGAACACGCCCAGCAGCGCGCCCCACGAGGCCAGCATCAGGATCCACAGCAGCATGGAGCCCTCGTGGCCACCCCACACGCCCGAAATGCGGTACATCAGCGGCAGCTGCGAATTCGAATGGCCGGCCACGTAGGCGACCGAGAAGTCGTTGTTGATGAAGGCGTAGGTCAGGCCGGCATAGGCGATCGCGACAAACACGAAGTGGCCGACGCCGACCGGCTTGGCCGCCGCGCTCCAGCTCGGCTTGTTGAAAATCGGCCCGGCCAGCCCGAAGAACGACTGCGCCAGCGCGAGGCACAGGGCCAGCACCAGCGCCACATGGCCGAGCTCGGGTATCACTTGCCGTCTCCGTAGCCGCCCTGTGCGCCCTGCTGGCTGCGCGTGTGATCGAGCGACGCTGCGACTTCGGGCGGCATGTAGTTTTCGTCATGCTTGGCGAGAATCTCGTCGGCCACGAACTCGCCGCCTTCCATGCGGCCGTGCGCGATGATGCCCTGCCCTTCGCGGAACAGGTCCGGCAGGATGCCGTTGTAGACCACCGGCACGACGTGGGCCTCGTCCGTCAGCGCGAAGCGCACCTCCATGCTGCCGTCGGTGCGCTTGACCGAGTCGTCGACCACCAGCCCGCCGACCCGGAAGCGACGATCCTCGGGCGCCTCGCCGGCCTCCATCTGGGTCGGGCTGTAGTAGTAGAGGATGTTCTGGTTCATGGCCTTGAGCAGGAAGGTGGCGCCCAGGCCCACACCGACCAGCACCAGGCCGACGGCGAACAGTCGCTGATGACGAGCTTTCATTCAGGGATCTCCTCTACGGCCAGCCGCCGGCGGGCCTGTTCGATGCGGGCGCGCACGCGGCGACGCGCAAGTACGACGTTTGCTATCAGCACCAGGAACGTGAGGGCCGCGCTGGACCAGACGTACCATGTGTATTTACCGAAGGTCAGGAATTCCATTTTTCTTCAGTCTCTCCCGATGACCTCACGGAGCCACTTTTTGTTCCGCTCCCGGGCCAGGATTTCGCCGCGTGTACGTATCATTACTACCGCGAAGAAGAAGAAGGTAAAGCCGAGCCACATGATCAGCAGCGGGATCAGCATGGACGGCTCCATCGCCGGCTTGCCCAGCTTCGAAATCGTCGCCGGCTGGTGCAGCGTGTTCCACCACTCGACCGAGTACTTGATGATCGGGATGTTGATGACACCGATGATCGCCAGCAGTGCGCTGGCACGATCGGCGCGGTTCTCGTCGTCGATGGCCGCGCGCAGCGCCATGTAGCCGAAGTACAGGAACAGCAGCACCAGCGTCGAGGTCAGCCGTGCGTCCCACACCCACCACGTGCCCCACATCGGCTTGCCCCAGATCGAGCCGGTCGCCAATGCCACGGCGGTGAACGAGGCGCCGATCGGCGCACAGGCCGCCGCCAGCGCATGCGCCAGCTTGATGCGCCACACCAGGCCCACCGCCGCCGCCACCGCCATCAGCACGTAGCCGAACTGCGACAACCAGGCGCTCGGCACATGGAAATAGATGATGCGGAAGGCGTCGAGCTGCTGGTAATCGGGTGGCGCGATCCACAGGCCGCCCACCGTCCCCACCACGATGAGCACTGCGGCGATCCAGCCGAACCACGGCACCATGGTCTCGGAGAGCCGCCAGAAATGGGGCGGCGAGCCAAACTTATGTATGAATTCCCACATGGGCGGCTATTTAACAACCAAGTAGAACGAGTCTCAATTGCGACGAATACTCATGCGCAGCGCGGTGAATTCCTCTCCATGCGCCGTCGCCGAGCCCTGAACGACAAATTATCCGCTGATTTCCCCGCCCATGCGAGGCCTAGTCGAGGCTGATTCGCATTGCGGCCGCCATTCCCGCGGGAGCCAGGCTGACGGCCAGCAGCAGCACCGCAGCCAACAGGTACAGCACGCCGCCCACGTCGAGGCCCTGCATGGCCATGTCCGTAGCGCGCGCGCCGAAGATCAGCACGGGCATGACGATCGGCAATATCAGCAGCGACAGCAGGCCGCCGCCGCGCCGCAGGCCGACCGTCAGCGCCGCCATCACCGCGCCCGCCAGGCTCAGCACCGGCGTCGCCAGCAGCAGCGCCAGCATCGTGGTCGGTACCGCGTCGCCGGGCAGGAACAGCGCATGACCCACCACCGGAGCCATCAGCACCAGCGGCAGCCCGGTCATCAACCAGTGCGCCGTGGTCTTGGCCAGCAGCAGCAGCGACAAGGGCTGCGGCGACAGCGCCAGCTGCTCCATGGTGCCGTCCTCGATGTCCTGCCGGAACAGGCTCTCGGCCGCCAGCAGCGAGGCCAGCAGCGCCGACACCCAGATGACGCCCGGTGCGATCGCCTGCAGCAATTCCGGCGCCGGACTGAGCGCCAGCGGGAACAGCGTCGTCACCATGACGAAGAACATCAGCGGGTTGGCGGCCTGGCCGATGTGCCGGAACGCGAGCCTGAGGTCGCGCGTCAATTGCAGCCAGAAAGCCGTGCCGAGTCCTGGCCACTCCATCAGCCCAGCTCCAGCCGGCGCGTCACGCCGGCGCCGACGCCGTGCGCCTGGTGCGCCACCAGCAGCACCAGGCCGTTGCGCTCGAGGTGCTCGCTCATCATCTGGTCGACCAGCTCGCGGCCGGCCACGTCGAGGTTCGTGTAGGGCTCGTCGAGCACCCACAGCTTGGCGCCGCTGGCCAGCGCCTTCGCCAGCGAGACACGCCGCTTCTGGCCGGCGGACAGGCTGCGCGCCGGGACGTTGCGCCGCCGGGACAGTCCGACCTTGTCGAGCGCCGCATGGATGTCCGCCGAACTGAGCCAGGCCCGCAGGCCGAGCTGGAATACCAGGTTTTCCTCGGCGGTGAGATCCGCCTTGAGGCTCTCGCGGTGCCCCAGATAGCAGAGACTGGCGTGAAAATCAGCGCGGTTGCGCGACACCTTCTTGCTGCGCCAGTAGACGTCGCCCGTCTCCGGCAGCGTCAGACCGCACAACACCCGCAACAGGCTGGTCTTGCCGCAGCCGTTCGGGCCCACGATGTGCAGCAATTCGCCGGCGCGCAGCTCGAACGAGACGCCGGTGAAGAGCCGCGCCTCGCCGCGCCACAGCTCGAGGTTCCTGCCCTCCAGGAGGACCGGGCCGCTGCCGGGCGCAACGCTCATGACGGGCGCCGCCGCAGGCAGGCGGCTCCCTGGATGACTCTTGCTGGCAATGCAGCTCTCCGTGCTCGACCAGGATGGACAGGCGGAACCGGCGGCACTGCGCCAGCTTTCGCCCCCGGAGTCGGCCTCCGGGCGCCGCGCAGTATACACTCCCCCCGAAGGGGCGACGCATCAGGGAGGCCCGCAGGGGCCGTGCCTGGCAGGTCGCCGACGAAGGCACGCAGGGGGACGACCATGGGATACGACCAGATCTACCAGCACTCCATCCGCGAACCCGAGACATTCTGGGCGGAGGCGGCGCGCGCCATCGCGTGGGACAAGCCCTGGAGCCAGGTCCTCGACGCCGACAAGGCGCCGCTGTATCGCTGGTTCAAGGGCGGCTCGCTCAACAGCTGTCACAACGCGCTGGACCGCCACGTGGACGCCGGGCGCGGCGACCAGGTCGCCCTGATCTACGACAGCCCGGTCACGGGCACCAAGGCACAGTTCAGTTACCGCGAGCTGCGCGACCGCGTCGCGCGCCTGGCCGGCGGGCTGGCCAGCCTCGGTGTGCAGAAAGGTGACCGCGTCATTCTTTACATGCCCATGGTGCCCGAGGCGGTGATCGGCATGCTGGCCTGCGCCCGGCTTGGCGCCGTCCACTCGGTGGTGTTCGGCGGCTTCGCCTCGCGCGAGCTGGCGACCCGCATCGACGACGCCAAGCCGAAAGTCATCCTGTCCGCGTCCTGCGGCATCGAGGTCAACCGGGTGGTGCCTTACAAGCCGCTGCTTGACGAGGCGATCCGCAGCGCCACGCACCAGCCCGAGCACTGCGTCATCCTGGCCCGTCCCGAGGCGCCCTCCGATCTCAAGCAGGGCCGCGACCTCGACTGGGCCGAGCTCGAGGCGGAAAGCGAGCCGGCCGACTGCGTCAGCGTCGCCGCCACCGACCCGCTGTACATTCTCTACACCTCCGGCACGACCGGCCTGCCCAAGGGCGTGGTGCGCGACAACGGCGGCCATGCCGTCGCGCTGGCGTGGAGCATGGGTCACGTGTACGGCGTGAAGCCGGGCGAAGTGTTCTGGGCGGCCTCGGACGTCGGCTGGGTGGTCGGCCACAGCTACATCGTGTATGCGCCGCTGTTCCACGGCTGCACCACCGTGCTGTACGAGGGCAAGCCGGTCGGCACGCCTGACGCCGGCGCCTTCTGGCGGGTGATCGCCGAGTACGGCGTGAGCGTGATGTTCACCGCGCCGACCGCCTTTCGCGCCATAAAGCGCGACGATCCGAAAGGTGAATTCATTGCGCGCTACGACCTCGGCAAGCTGCGCGCCCTGTTCCTCGCCGGCGAGCGTTGCGACCCGGACACCCTCAACTGGGCGATGGAGAAACTGGGCATTCCGGTCATCGATCACTGGTGGCAGACGGAAACCGGCTGGCCGATCGCGGCCAACTGTCTCGGCATCGAGCAGCTCCCCGTCAAGCCGGGCTCCCCGACGCGGGCGGTGCCGGGCTACGACGTGCGGGTGCTGGGCGACGACGGCAAGGAACTGCCGGATGGCGAGATCGGCAGCATCATGATCCGCCTGCCGCTGCCGCCGGGCACCCTGCCGACGCTGTGGGGCAACGACCAGCGCTACATCGATTCCTACCTCAGCGCCCATCCCGGCTGGTACCTGACGGGCGATGCCGGTTATCGCGACGAGGACGGCTACCTGTGGATCATGAGCCGCATCGACGACATCATCAATACGGCCGGGCATCGCCTTTCGACGGGCGCCATGGAAGAAGTGCTGGCGGCGCACCCGGACGTCGCGGAGGCCGCCGTGATCGGCGCCGCCGACGAGCTCAAGGGCGAGCTGCCGGTCGGGCTGGTGGTGCTGAAGTCCGGCGTGCAACGCGGGCACGACGACATCAAGGCGGACCTCGTGAGGATGGTGCGCGAGCGCATCGGGCCGGTGGCGGCGTTCAAGAAGGTGGCCATCGTCGATCGCTTGCCCAAGACGCGCTCCGGCAAGGTGCTGCGGGCAACCATGCGCAAGATCGCCGACGGCCAGGAGTACCGTGTACCGCCGACGATCGACGACCCGGCGATCCTCGACGAAGTCACCGAGGCGCTGAAGTCGATCGGCTACGCCAGGTCCTGAGCGACAGCGCGCCGACCCCGCCGGCCAACGCGCCGTAGAGGTGCGCGTCCACCACCACGGACGCGCCGATCAGTTGCGCCGTGCCCGTCGTGCCGAGCCCCAGCTGCTCGAGCACCAGTTTCAGCACCAGCCCGCCCAGCAGCAGCCCCGCCATCGCCGGCGTGCGGCCGAGGCCGACGATTGCGCCAGCCGCCAGCAGGCCGTGCAGGACGCCGGAGAAACCGGCGTACCAGTGGACGGCCGGTGAAAACAGCAGCAGGCCGGCGTCGACCCCGGCCGCACAGGCGACCATCAGCAGGACCCACTGCCCCGCCGTGAACGCACGCCCCACCAGGCCCCACACCAGCAGGGCGCCCACCAGGTTCAGGGCCAGGTGCGCCCAGCCCAGGTGGACCAGGTGCGCGCTTACCAATCGCCAGGGCTCGGCCAGCACGAGATCGCGTTCCAGTCGCCAGGACGCTGCGCCGCCAAACAATTGCAAGATGAGCGCGAGGCCGCCGACTGCAAGCAGTGGCCACACTTCAGAGAGGCTTGTCCTGATGTTGCGCAATCGTCGGTCCGTACGCCGGGCCAGGGCGCCTGGTAAAGGAGTTCGCGGCCCCGCGAGGATACAGGGCCGCGAACTCGCCATGTACCCGGCGGGCATCAGGCCGGCCGGCTGCCCGGGGAGCGGCGCATGAAGGCGGCTGCGCCAAGCAGCAGGAGCATGAGCGGACCGGTGCCGCCGCCGCCGGAGGCGTCCGTCGAGGTCGAGCCGGTTCCACCCGTCCCGCCGGTGCCGCCGGTGGAACCACTGCCGCCCGAGCGCACGTCCGCACTGCGGCCGCCCTGCAGGTCGGCGCACTGGTCCTCGCGGTTGCCGGAGACCATGTTGTTGCCGCCGACCGGCGCCG
>DAOMOU010000033.1:0-14790 GCA_035444525.1 Gammaproteobacteria bacterium
CCGGGCGGCTCCATCAAGGACCGCATCGGCATCTCCATGATCGAGCAGGCGGAGCAGCGCGGCGACATCAAGCCCGGCGACCTGCTGGTCGAGGCGACGGCGGGCAACACCGGCATCGGGCTGGCACTGGCCGCGGCGCAGAAGGGCTACCGGCTCGTGCTGGTGCTGCCCGACAAGATGAGCCAGGAGAAGATTTTCAACCTGCGGGCCATGGGCGCGGAGATCGTCCTGACGCGCTCCGACGTGGGTAAGGGACATCCGGAGTACTACCAGGACCTGGCGCAGAGCATCGCCAGGGAGCGCGGCGGTTACTACGTCAACCAGTTCGGCAACCCCGACAACCCGAGGGCCCACGAACAGACCACCGCGCCCGAAATCTGGGAGCAGATGGACCACGACGTGGACGCCATCGTCGTCGGGGTCGGATCGAGCGGCACGATCTCCGGCATGACCCGTTACTTTCGCGAAGTGGCGCCGGGAGTCGAATTCGTGCTGGCGGATCCGGCCGGCTCGATTCTCGCGGACTACATCCGCACCGGCGAGATCAAGCCGGGAGGGCCCTGGCTGGTGGAGGGCATCGGCGAGGATTTCATTCCGGACATCTGTGACCTGTCGATGGTCGGCAGCGCCTACACCGTCAGCGATGCGGAGTCCTTCTCCGCAGCCCGCGAACTGCTGCGCCGGGAGGGCGTGCTCGCCGGTTCGTCGTCCGGGACCTTGCTCGCGGCCGCCTTGCGCTATTGCCGTGAGCAGACGTTGCCGAAGCGAGTGGTGGCGTTCGCCTGCGACACGGGCAACAAGTACCTGTCCAAGCTCTACAATGATTTCTGGATGGAAGACCAGGGCTTCGTGCAGCGCCCGCAGCACGGCGACCTGCGCGATCTCATCGGCCGGCCCCACGAGCACCGCGCCACCATCACGGTGGGCGCGGACGATGTCATCACCACGGCGCACAACCGCCTGCGCAATGCCGGCTTCTCGCAGCTGCCGGTGATGGACGGCGACCAGCTGGCCGGCGTCATCACGGAGGACGACATCATCCGCTACACTTTCGGCCGCCCGGCGCGCATGGGGGAGTCGGTCCGCAGCGCGATGCGCACCAGCTTCCTCAAGGTCGACAAGTCGACCTCGGTCGACAACCTGGTGGCGCTGCTGCACGGCGATTCCTATGCCGCCGTAACGGAGCAGGAAGGCACGCGGTTTCTCGGCCTGATCACCCGCTCCGACGTCCTGAATTACTTGCGGCGACTCCACCAGAGGGAACGTGATGAGCAATAGCGAGCGGCGCGACGCCTTCGGCACGCGGGTCATCCACGCGGGCCAGTCGCCCGACCCGTCCACCGGCGCGGTGATGCAGCCGATCTACGCAACGTCGACTTACGCGCAGTCCAGTCCCGGCGTGCACCAGGGTTACGAGTACTCGCGCACCCAGAACCCCACCCGCATGGCCTGGGAGCGTTGCTTCGCCGACCTGGAAAGCGGTACGCACGGATTCGCCTTCGCTTCCGGCATGGCGGCCATCGCCACCTTGCTCGAGTTGCTCGACGCCGGCAGCCACGTGGTCGCCATGGACGATCTCTACGGCGGCACTGGCCGCCTGTTCAACCGGGTGCGCGCGCGTACGGCCGGGCTGCGAGTCAGTTATGCCGACCTGTCCGACCCGGCGGCGCTGGAGGGCGCGCTGCAGGCGGACACCCGCATGGTGTGGATCGAGACGCCGACCAACCCGATGCTCAAGCTGGTGGACATCGCAGCGGTAGCGGCAAGGGCACGGGCCAGCGGTGCGCTGGTGGTGGTGGACAACACCTTCGCCAGCCCCTGGGGCCAGCGTCCCCTGGAACTCGGCGCCGACATCGTGATGCACTCGGCGACCAAGTACCTGAACGGCCACTCCGACGTGGTCGGCGGGGTCGTCGCGGTGCGCGATCCGGGTCTCGCCGAGCAACTCGCGTTCCTGCAGAACTCGATCGGGGCCGTGGCCGGGCCGTTCGACAGCTTCCTGGCGCTGCGCGGCGTGAAGACCCTCGAACTGCGCATGGAACGACACAGCGCCAACGGCCTGGCGGTCGCGCGCTGGCTGGAGGGGCGTCGCGGCGTGCTGCGCGTCATCTATCCCTGGCTGGATTCGCATCCGCAGCACGCGCTGGCGCGTCGCCAGATGGCGGGTGGCGGCGGCATCGTCAGCTTCGATATCGCCGGCGGCTTCGATGCGGCTCGCGCCTTCCTGGAGCACTGCCGGTTGTTCACCCTTGCTGAAAGCCTCGGCGGGGTGGAGAGCCTCGTCAATCACCCGGCGGTCATGACGCACGCCTCGGTGCCCGCCGAGACACGTGCGCGGCTCGGCATCAGCGATTCGCTGATCAGGCTTTCGGTGGGCATCGAGGATTGCGCCGACCTGCTGGCGGACCTCGACCAGGCGCTGGATGCTGCACTTTCCCGCGCGAGTTCCTAGCATCCCCCGTCAACAGCGCTGAGCGTGGCGGCGTCTTGCGCCGCAGCATTGCGCCTTCCTGGCAGCCCGTTGCAATCGCAGGATGGACAGGCTGCGCTGCATGCATAGTACACTCCCCGCGGCAGGTCGGCGTGGCATCCGGATGCTGGCCACGCGACCACGGCAATCGCATCAAAAACAACATAATGACGAAGTGGAGGGGAGATGAACGACAAGCAAGTCAGGCGCAGCGTTGCGAGAGGTATCAGGGGCAGTGTGACGCGCACCGGCATCGCGGTCGCCGCCGCACTGGCCGTTCTGGCACTCGGCGGGCCGGCCGACGTACAGGCCAGGGCGGGCGCAGCAAAACAGGCCACCGCCGGCCCGGGCAAGACGGTGCAGCTGAGCGTCTTGTCCAGCCCGCCGGAATTCGTATCGGGCGGCGACGCACGCATCGAGGTGCGGGCCGCACCGGGCCTGCACAACAAGCTCGAACTGTTCCTCAACGGCAGCCGCGTGCAGGTTCCGCTCCGTGCGCGGGACTCACATCACCTCGAGGGAGTAATCGAGGGCCTGCGGGACGGCGAGAACACCATCGAGGTGTACGTCAATCGAAATTCTCACCGCGATACGCTGCGAGTGACCAACTATCCCGTCACCGGGCCGATGTTCTCGGGACCGCAACAGACGCCGTTCGTGTGTACCACCATCCAGGGCGCCGTGGGCGTACAACCACTGGTCGACAGCGCAACGCCGCCGGGCTATCGCGTGACCGACGCCAGCGGGGCGACCATCGGCTACAGCCGTGACTGCTCGATCGAGACCGTCGTCCGCTATTTTTACCGGCGCGCCGCGGGCGGCGGCCTGGTGCCGCTGCCGGACGACGGCAGCCGCCCGGCCGACATGGGCACCGTCACGCTGGCTGACGGCCGCACGGTGGACTTTGTGGTGCGGCGTGAGATCGGCTCGATCAACCGCTTCCTCTACAGCATCGCCATGCTGGCGCCGATGCCGGCGGCGGACAACGCTGCGCACAACGACACCGGCTACTGGAACGGGCGGCTGTTGTACTGGTTCCAGGGCGGCGTGGCGATCGGCCACTCGCAGGGCACGGTGCACGGCGGCTCGATGAATCCCGACGTGCTCGGGCTCGGCTACGCCATCGTGCACTCCAGCGGCAACAACACCGGCACCCATTACAACCTGCAGGTGGCCGGGGAAACGGCCATGATGACCAAGGAGCGGTTCATTGAGCGCTACGGCGTGCCGACCTACACGGTCGGGCTCGGCGGCTCCGGCGGCGCCATCCAGCAGTACATCCTTGGCCAGAACCAGCCCGGTATCCTCGACGCGTTGCTGCCGGTACAGTCCTATCCTGACATGGTCACCCAGACGATCCATGTGGGCGACTGCGAGCTGCTCGAGTACTACATGGACGCCACCGACCGAGCCAACCCGAAGTGGCGCACTACCAAGAATCGCAGCTGGCTGGTCGGTTTCAACGCCGAAGACTCGAGGGCCGATCCGTTCGTACCGCTGAAGCTTGCGCTTGGCTACAGCACGGCGCCGGGCACCACCGAGTGCGTTCCTGCGTGGCGTGGCCTGACGCCGCTGGCCCTGAACCCGCTTTATGGCCAGGCAGCCAACCAGCAGAACTACGCGCCGATCACGGACATCCTGTCGATTCGCTGGACGCATTGGGACGACCTGCGCAACATTTACGGCGTTGACGAGACCGGCTGGGCGCGGGTGGCGTGGGACAACGTCGGGGTGCAGTACGGCCTCGATTCACTTAAGGCCGGCAACATCACGCCGGACGAGTTTCTGCATCTGAACTGGCACATCGGAGGCTGGAAACATCCGCGCGACATGGTGCAGGAGGGCTTCCCCTTCTTCGGCACCAGCCAGGCGGAAATCGACAAGATCTTCGCGGACCCGAGCTACTTCGACCCGTGGAGTTCGAGGAACATGATGCGGAGCGACGATCCGGCGCAGCCGGCACCGCGCACCGTCGGCGACCCGCTGGCCATGCGCAACATCTACACGGGCGGAATGGTGTTCACCGGCCAGCTGGACCGGCCAACCATCGACCATCGCCAGTACATGGAGCGGGAACTCGACATGCACAACGTGCACCAGAGCTTCGCCGTGCGGAAGCGGGTGCAGGACCGCATGGGCAACTCCGACATGCTGGTCATCTGGTTCACCGACACGATGCCCGGAGTGCCGAAGGCCAGCCAGTCCATGGACGCCATCGCGGTGATGGACGAATGGATGGCGAACATCCTGGCCAACCCGAAACGGAGCATCCGCGAGAATCGCCCGGCACGGGCCGTGGACAGCTGTTTCGACCTGCAGGGTGATTTGATCTACGCCGGAGACGACGCCTGGGACGGCATCCTGGACGACAAGCCGGCCGGACCCTGCACCCAGCAGTTCCCGATCTACACCACCTCGCGCATTGTGGCAGGAGCCCCGCTCGAGGGCGGCATCTACAAGTGCGCCCTGAAACCAGTGGCACAGGCAGTGGCCGACGGCACCTATGCGCCGTGGCTACCGACCGCGAGCCAGGTGGCGACGTTGCAGCAGATCTTCCCGGCGGGCGTATGCGACTACAGCAAGCCTGACCAGGCCCGGCCGTAGCGCTCGCAACGGGGGCGAAGGGACGAGGGGCTGCCGGCCCAGGCCGGCGGCCCCTCGACATTTGATCTTGCCGGCGACCCTCATGTGGGCGAGGGCCGGGACAGTCAATTCGCCAGGAACTCCGGCACCGGCAGGCCCTTTGACCGCAGGAACTCCGGGTTGAACAGTCGCTGGCGGTAGCGCAGGCCCGAATCGCACAGGATGGTGACGATGGTGTGGCCGGGCCCCAGCTTGCGCGCCAGGCGCATGGCGCCTGCCACGTTCACGCCGCTGGAGCCGCCCAGCAACAGGCCCTCTTCCTGCAGCAGCCGGAACACCAGCGGGATGGATTCCGAATCAGGCACCTGGAAGGCGTGGTCCACCACGGCCTCGGCGAAGTTCCTGGTGATACGGCCGTTGCCGATGCCCTCGGTGATCGAGCCGCCCTCGGCCTTCAGTTCGCCATGCGCGAAATGGTTGTAGAGGGCGGATCCGGTGGGGTCCGACAGCCCGATCTGCACGTGGTAGTCGCGCGCCTTGAGCGCACGCCCGACGCCGGCGAGCGTACCGCCGGTGCCCACGGCGCAGATGAAGCCGTGAATCCGGCCCTCGGTCTGGTTCCAGATCTCCGGACCCGTGGTGGTCAGGTGGAAGGCGTAGTTGGCGGTGTTGTCGAACTGGTTGGCCCACAGCGCGCCCTCGGCTTCCTTCCTGGCAAGCTCCTCCGCAAGTCGTTGCGATACGTGCACGTAGTTGTCCGGGTTCTTGTAGGGCACCGCCGGCACCAGCCGCACCTCCGCGCCGTAGGCCCTGAGGGTGTCGATTTTTTCCTGGCTCTGCGTCTCGGGCATGACGATGACCGTGCGATAGCCGAGCGCGTTGCCGACCAGCGCGAGGCCGATGCCGGTGTTGCCGGCCGTGCCCTCGACAATGACGCCGCCCGGCTTGAGCTGACCGCGCGCCTCGGCGTCGCGCACGATGCCCAGCGCCGCGCGGTCCTTCACCGAGCCGCCGGGGTTCATGAACTCGGCCTTGCCGAGGATTTCGCAGCCGGTTTCTTCCGAGGGTCCGCGCAGGCGGATCAGCGGCGTGTTGCCGATGGCTTCGAGAACGGTGGGCAGGACTCCCATGCGAATGCCTCCTGTGAACTCAGACGCCGAGCGCCGCGAGCTGGTCGGCCTGGTACTCGGCGGCCAGCGGCTCGATCACCTGGTCCAGATCGCCGGCGAGAATCTCGTCGAGCCGGTAGAGCGTCAGGTTGATGCGATGGTCGGTGACGCGGCCCTGGGGGAAATTGTAGGTGCGGATGCGCTCCGAGCGGTCTCCGGAGCCGACCTGCAGTCGCCGGTTCTGCGCGTGGGCCGCCTCGCGGCGGCTGCGCTCGGCGTCCATCAGCTTCGCCTGCAGCAAGGCCATCGCGCGGGCACGGTTCTTGTGCTGGGAGCGTTCGTCCTGGCATTCGACGACGATGCCGGTGGGCAGATGGGTCAGCCGCACCGCCGAGTCGGTCTTGTTGACGTGCTGGCCGCCGGCTCCCGAGGCGCGATAGGTGTCGACCCGCAGGTCCGCGGGGTTGACCTCGATGTCCTCCATTGCCTCCGGCTCCGGCAGGACGGCCACGGTGCAGGCCGAAGTGTGGATGCGACCCTGCGACTCGGTGGCTGGGACGCGCTGCACGCGATGGGCGCCCGATTCGAACTTCAGCTTCGAGTACACGCCTTTGCCGACCACGCGCGAGATGACCTCCCGATAGCCGCCGTGTTCGCCCTCGTTGGCCGACAGGATCTCGATGTTCCAGCCGACGCGCTCGGCGTAACGGCAATACATGCGGAACAGGTCGCCGGCAAAAATGGCCGCCTCGTCGCCGCCCGTGCCGGCCCGGATCTCGAGAAAAATGTTCGCCTCGTCGAGCGGGTCGTGCGGCACCAGGTAGGTCCTGAGTTGCCGCTCCAGTGAGTCGAGGCGGGCCGCGGCGCCGGACGACTCTTCCTCGGCCATGGCGCGCATCTCGGGGTCCGGATCGCGCGCCATCTCCTCGGCGGCTGCGAGGTCCGCCCGCGCCTTGCGCCAGTCTCGATAGTCACGCACCAGGGGCTCCAGCCGCGCGTACTCGCGCGACAGTTCGCGGAAGCGGTTCTGGTCGCCGATGATCCCCGGGTCGGACAGCAACGCGGCAACTTCCTCGTGGCGCTCCACCAGGTTCGCCAGCTTGTTGACGATGGACTCTTTCAATTATTCCTCGGCTTCGAGGCCGAACAGGCGACGGGCTGCGACCAGCAGTTCCTGGTCGCCTTCCTCGCCGGCGCGCCGCAGGCTGACGCTCGGCAGGTGCATCAGCTTGTTGGTCAGCGTGCGGGACAGGAAGTCCATGACTTCGGCGGGGGTGCGACCCGATTCGAGCATGCGCTGCGCCTGCTCGTTGACGGCGCTGCGGATTTCTTCGGCGCGGCTGCGCACCGAGCGAATGGTGGGCGCGGCGTCCCGGGTCTTGAGAGTCTGTGCGAAGCGGATCACTTCGACGTCGATGATGCGCCGCGCCTGGGCGGCCGCCTCCTCGCGTGCCTTGATGTTGTCGTCCACCACGCCCTGCAGGTCGTCGACCGTGTACAGGTACACGTCCTCGAGCTCGGCGACGGCTGCCTCGACGTCCCGGGGTACCGCGAGATCGACGATGAACATGGGCTTGCGGCGGCGCGCCTTCAGCGCCGCCTTGACCATCTCCTTGCTGATCAGCGCGTTCGGCGCGGCGGTCGAGCAGATCACCATGTCGGCAGCTGCCAGATGGTTCGGGATCTCATCCAGCTCGATGGCGAATCCCTTGTACTCCTGGGCCAGGCTGCGGGCGCGCGCGATGCTGCGGTTCGCAATGACGATCCTGCCGATGCCGCGGCCTGCAAGGTGCTGGGCGACCAGCTCGATGGTCTCGCCGGCGCCGACCAGCAGGGCCGAGTGCTGGCCGAAGTCGGCGAAAATCTGCCGCGCGAGGTTGACGGCGGCATAGGCGACGGACACCGCGCTGGAGCCGATCTCGGTATCGGTGCGTACCTGTTTTGCGACCGAGAAGGCCTGCTGGAACAGCGAATGCAGCACCGGTCCGGTACTGCCGGCCTCGGTGGCGATCCGGTAAGCTTCCTTCATCTGGCCGAGAATCTGCGGTTCGCCGAGCACCGCCGAGTCCAGTCCGCAGGCGACCGTGAAGGTGTGGCTGACCGCCAGCTGGTTCTCCAGCTGGTACAGGCAGCCGTTGGCGCGTTCACCGAGGTGGTGGTGGTCGTTGAGCCAGTCGCGTACGTGCAGCAGGCCTTTTTCGGCGCACCGGCTGTAAAACTCGGTCCGGTTGCAGGTCGAGACGATCAGCATCTCGTCCACCTGCGGCAGCTGCACGAGCTCCCGCAAGGCCGCAGGCAACCGTTCCGGGTTGAAGGCAAGCTTCTCCCGGATCTCGACCGGAGCCGAGCGATGATTGACGCCGAGGACTTTCAGGGACATCTGGTCTGTTGGCGCAGCCGCCCGGTTGGATGATTGGACAATTGTCCGGCAAGCGGCCCCGCGGTTACAAGTTGTGGCAACTCACGGGGCCTTGTTTTCATGGGGTATAGTGGCTTTCCGATACTCGCCGAAAATGAACATGAAACCCCTTCTCCCACTTGTCCTGGTGATGCTGGCCGCCTGCGCTTCGCCCGGACCGGCTACCCCGGACCCCGACGAGCTGGCACCGGACTTCGGCAGCCCCGGCGAGGCCGGCTATCACCTGTTGATGGCCGAGATCGCCTTGCAGCGCGACCGCCCGGCGCTGGCCGCGACGGAGTACCTGCGGGCCGCCAGGGCCAGCGACGATGCCGAGATCGCCGCGCGCGCGACCCAGGTCATCAGTGCCTACGGCACGCGCGACGAGGGCCTGGAGGCTGCCCGGCGCTGGGCCGAGCTGGCGCCGGACGACATGCAGCCACGACGCTACCTGGTGCGCTTGCACCTGCAGGGCGGCGACGCGGAGCGGGCCGCGGCCGAGCTCGCAGCGCTGCGGGCTGCGGTCGACCCGGCGGCGGTCGAACACCCCTTTCTCGCGCTGCTGCCGCTGGTATTGGAAACCGACGATCGCAACGCGGCGCTCGGGGCCATGGCCGCGGTGGTCGCCGACTACCCGGCGGACGCCAGCGGCGCCTATGCGCATGCCTATCTCGCGCTGCGTAGCGGGGACCCTGCGCTCGCCCAGGCGGAAGCGACGCGCGCGCTCGGCCTTGCCCCCGCGTGGACGGATGCAGCGCTGCTGTATGCCCGGGCGCTGGCTGCCGACGGGCGCACCGACGAGGCGCTGGACTGGCTGGCGGCGCGGCCCGAGGCGCAGGAGCGCGGCGTACGGCTGGAGCGTGCCCTGCTGCTCATCGCGGCGGAACGCAGCGACGAGGCACGGCGACTACTGCAGGAACTGCTCGCCGAGGTTCCGGACGACGCTGAGGCGCTGCGCGCGCTGGGATACCTCGAATACTTCGACCAGCAGCCGGCGGCCGCGCGCGAGGCTTTCATGGCCCTGCTCGCCAGCGGGCAGTACACCGACGACGCCCTGTACTACCTGGGCGGGATCGCCGAGCAGCAGGGCGATATCGAGGAAGCGGCCCACCTGTACTCTCGCATCGAGGGTGGCGAGCACCTGGTCACCGCACAGGTGCGGCTCGCACTGCTGATGTTCCGCATGGGCCGGCCTGAGCTGGCCATCAATCACCTGGAGCTGTTCGCGCGCCGCAACCCGGCGGCCGAGCTGGAACTGGGCGGCGCGCGCGCCGAACTGCTGGTGCGGCTGGGCCTGCAGGACGAGGCGCTGGTGGCCTATGACGAGCTGCTCGAGCATCATGCGGACGATTTCAACGTTCGTTACGGGCGGGGCCTGCTGCTGGTCCAGCTGGGGCGGATCGATGACGCGCTGGACGATTTCGGCCACCTGGTGGCGCTTTATCCGGACGACCCGACCGCCCTGAACGCGCTTGGCTACACGCTGACCGACCTGACCGAGCGCCACGACGAGGCCTACGAGTTGATTTCCCGGGCGCTCGGCCAGGCGCCGGACAGCCCGGCGATCCTGGACAGCATGGGCTGGGTGCTGTACCGGCTGGGACGACCCGGGGAAGGCCTGGCCTACATCGAGCGTGCCTGGGAGATCCAGCCGGACGAAGAGATTGCAGCGCACCTGGGCGAGCTGCTGTGGAGCCTCGGCCGTGTCGACGAAGCACGCGAGATCTGGCTGCAGGCGATCGTGGAATGGCCCGGCAGCGAGATTCTGCTGGACACCATGGGGCGGCTGGACCCCTGAGAAATGCTGCGACGGGATCGCACGGCGCGGGCCACTGCCGACATGCGGAGAAGGTTCTCTATAATCGTTCTCATTGCCGTCCTGGCGGCGGGCTGCACCGGGCCGCCCGAACGCCCCGGGGCGCCGAGGACTGACTGGTTGGAAAGGCGGGACATGCTGCGCGAAATCGAAGAGTTCCGGATGGAGGGTCGGCTCGCACTCAACACGGGGCGGCGCGGTTACAGCGGCACGGTCTCCTGGGAGCAGAACGACGACATCGTGGATTTCCGCTTCCGCGGCCCCTTTGGCTTCGGTGGCTTTCGTATCCACGGTGACCCGGAGCAGTTGCGGGTCAAGACCACGGCCGGCGAGGAGTTCCTGCTGCGCGATCCCGAGCTCGAGATGACCGAGCGCTTCGGCTGGAGCCTGCCGGTTCACAGCATGCGCTACTGGATCCTGGGCGTCTCCGATCCGGCGTTGCCGGCCGCCGAGGTGCCAGGCGATGACGGCCTGCTGATGAGCATCGAACAAGGGGGCTGGTTCGTGCAGTACGACGGCTATACCGAGTCGGAAGGCCTGCTCCTGCCCCGGCGGCTGGACCTGGAACACGGCGAAGTCCGCATCCGGGTGATGACCGACCGCTGGGACATCCCCGGCGCGCGGACGCTCGCGCGCCGATGAGCCCGGCCTGGCCTGCGCCGGCCAAGCTCAACCTCTTCCTGCACGTCACCGGCCGCCGGCCCGACGGCTACCACACCTTGCAGACGGTCTTTCAGCTGCTCGATTACTGCGACGAGCTGTTCATCGAGGTCACCCGGGATGGCGCCATACGGCGGCCGGAGGGGGCGTCGGGCGTGGCGCCGGAGGACGATCTCGTGGTCCGTGCCGCCCGCCGGCTGCAACGGGCTTCGGGTTGCCGCCTGGGCGCCGAGATTCGGGTGCACAAGCGGATTCCCGCCGGCGGCGGCCTCGGCGGCGGCAGCTCGGATGCGGCCACGGTGCTGGCGGCGCTCAACCGGCTGTGGGGGCTGGACTGGTCGCCCGTGCAACTGGCCGAACTCGGGCTGCAGCTGGGCGCCGACGTGCCGGTATTCGTGCATGGGCGGAGCGCGTGGGCCGACGGCGTCGGCGAGCGCCTGGTGCCGATCGAGCTGCCGCCGGCCTGGTACGCCGTCGTCTGCCCCGGTTGTGCGGTCAGCACGGCCGCGGTGTTCTCGGATCCTGAATTGACACGCGATACGCCGGAAACGACAATTAGCGGCTTTCTTTTGGCCGGGGGGCGCAACGACTGCGAGCCGGTGGTGCGGCGGCGATATCCAGGCGTCGCGGCGGCGCTCGACTGGGTTGCCGCGCGCTCCGGCGACGGCGCCGCAAGGCTGACCGGCACCGGCGCCTGCGTGTTCACGCGGTGCGGGACGGCTGCAGAGGCGCAACGGATGCTGGCGGAGCTGCCGCGCGGTTGGACGGGATTCGCGGCGCGCGGGCTGGCCGTAAGCCCGCTGCTGAAGCGCATCGGGGCGGCGTAACCGCGGCGCCGGCAGACGATTGACCGCTGGGGTGTAGCCAAGTGGTAAGGCAACGGGTTTTGATCCCGTCATGCGGAGGTTCGAATCCTCCCACCCCAGCCATTTCAGGTGACGCCGGGGTGACGACGGAGCGGCGGCGGACGAGGCGGCCAGGGGAGCGAGCGTGATTCAGGAAACAGGGCACATGGCGGTGTTCTCGGGGAACGCCAACCGGGAACTGGCCGAAAGCATCGCGCGGCACCTGGGGTTTCCCCTCGGCAAGCTGCAGGTAGGGCGTTTCAGCGACGGCGAAGTCAGCGCCGAGGTGCTGGAGAACGTGCGCGGCCGCGACGTGTTCATCGTCCAGTCGACCTGCCCGCCGGTGAATGACCACCTGCTCGAACTGCTCATCATGGTGGATGCCTTGCGGCGGGCGTCGGCGGCACGCATCACCGCCGTCATCCCTTACTACGGATATGCGCGCCAGGATCGTCGTCCGCGCGCCCAGCGCGTGGCGATCTCGGCGAAGCTCATCGCGAACATGATCACCCACGCCGGTGTCGACCGGGTGCTGACCGTCGACCTGCATGCCGACCAGATCCAGGGCTTTTTCGACATCCCGGTGGACAACGTTTACGCCTCGCCGGTGCTGCTGCACGATGCCTGGAAGCAGCGCTACCAGAACATGATCGTGGTCTCGCCCGACGTCGGCGGCGTAGTGCGCGCCCGGGCGCTGGCCAAGCGGCTGGACGACGCCGACCTGGCTATCATCGACAAGCGTCGCCCGCGTGCCAACGAGGCGCAGGTGATGCACATCATCGGCGACGTCCGCGGCAAGACCTGCCTGCTGGTGGACGACATGATCGACACCGCCGGCACCCTGGTCCAGGGTGTCGCGGCGCTGAAAAAGCACGGCGCCGAGAAAGTCTATGCATACATCACTCATCCGGTCCTGTCGGGGCCGGCCGTGCAAAGAATCAACGACTCGCTGTTGGACGAGCTGGTGGTGACCGACACCATCCCGCTGTCCGACGCTGCGCGCGCCAGCCCCAAGATCCGCCAGCTCAGCGTGGCGGAGATGCTGGCCGAGACCATGCGCAGGATCAGCGACGAGGAATCCGTCAGCTCGCTCTACGTGGACTGAGCTGACAGGGTAACGGCGCCCCGGAGTCGGGTCGTCGGGACGGCATGCGCGCAAGCCTGGTCGCGGGCCCGCGCTGCCGGAACATCACATCAACGGAGAACCCAGATGAGCCAGAAATTCGAGCTTATTGCCGAGGACCGGCCTGACCAGGGCAAGGGTGCGAGCCGCCGCCTGCGTCGGACCGGCAAGGTGCCCGCCATCCTGTACGGCGGGCATCGTGACCCGCGCGCCATCGCGCTGGATCACAACGCCATGCTGCACAACCTGGAGAACGAGTCGATCTTCTCCAGCATCCTGACGCTCACGGTGGGCGACAAGTCCCAGCCGTGCATCCTCAAGGACGTCCAGCGGCATCCCTACCGGAACCTGCTGGTGCACGTCGACCTGCAGAGGATCATCGAGGATGAGGAGATTCGCGTGTCCGTGCCGCTGCATTTCAGCGGCGAGAAGGTGGCGCCGGGCGTGAAGGCCGGCGGCGTGATTTCGCGCGTCATGAACGAGCTGGAAATCAGCTGCCTGCCGAAGTACCTGCCCGAGTTCATCGAGGTGGACGTCTCGGCCGTAGAGTTGGAGGGCATGTTGCCGCTGTCGGCGGTCAAGCTGCCCGAGGGCGTGGCGATCGTTGGCGGCGACGAGATGCTCGAGCAGCCGGTGTTCATGATCCACAGGCCGCGCCTCGAGGAGCCGGAAGAGGGCGAAGGGGAAGCCGAGGCCGGTGGGCAGGAGTCCGTCGAGCCCGAGCCCCGCGAGGACTGAGGCCGACTCGTCACTGCCTGGCGCAGGGCCGTCCGTCGGGACGGCCCTGCGATTTCGCCGCCGAGCGGCGGCATGGTTGAAAAATGACAGAGCGCTCCCTGATCCGCATGATCGTCGGCCTGGGCAATCCGGGGCCGGAGTATGCGCCTACGCGGCACAACGCCGGGTTCTGGCTCGCGGACCTGCTGGCGGATCGCCATGGCGGGACATTTCGGGGCGAGCGCAAGTTCGGCGCAGACCTCGCATCGGTCAGGATCGACGGCGCCGACGTGCTGCTGCTCAAGCCGCAGAGTTTCATGAATCGCAGCGGCGGACCCGTGCAAGCCGCGGCTGCGTACCTGAAGGTGCCGGTGGAGCAGATCCTGGTCGCCCACGACGACCTTGACCTGCCGCCCGGCGACGTACGGCTCAAGCAGGGTGGCGGCCATGGCGGCCATAATGGCCTGCGCAACATGATTACCCACCTCGGGCCGGGTTTCTGGCGCTTGCGGCTCGGCATCGGTCATCCGGGCCACCGCGCCGAGGTGATCGACTACGTGCTGCAGCGTCCGTCTCGCGAGGACGATCTGTTGATACACGCCGCGGTGTCTGACGCAGCCGATGTCATGCCGATCCTGCTGGGGAGCGGCGAGCAACCCGCCATGCACAAGCTTCATAGCCGCAGCGTGCCGCCGCGGCCCGACCGAAACGACAGCGGGCCCGGTCCCGCGGAGTAAAAGCATGGGAATCCGTATCGGGATCGTCGGCCTGCCGAACGTGGGCAAGTCCACCCTGTTCAACGCGCTCACCCGGGCGCAGATCGCGGCCGAGAACTACCCGTTCTGCACCATCGACCCGAACGTTGGCGTCGTGCCGGTGCCGGATCCGCGCCTGCAGGCGCTGGCCGCCATCGCGAAGCCGCAGAAGGTGCTGCCCACCACCATCGAGTTCGTCGACATCGCCGGGCTGGTGCGCGGCGCCTCCAAGGGGGAGGGCCTCGGCAACCAGTTCCTGGCCAACATTCGCGAAACCGACGCCATCGGGCACGTGGTGCGCTGCTTCGAGGATC
>DAOMOU010000034.1:0-14352 GCA_035444525.1 Gammaproteobacteria bacterium
TGCCGCAGACCATTTTCGTGCGGGTGCTGTTCGCCTGGACCGCGCTCGGCGCGGCCTTCGGGCCCCCGCTGCTGGTGCGGCTCGCCGGATTCGAAGTGCCGCCGGCGCGCGTGTTCGCGGCCATGGCCACCGGCTTCCTCGGCACGGTGTGTTGCTACTGGCTGCCGAGCATGCCGGGAGACTGGCTGGAGCGGCTGGTGCCGTTTTTCGCTTCGCTTTCGATCTGCATGATCTCTGCGCGTAGGATGAGCAACCATGAACGCCGGCATGCAAGCTGACAGGTCGGGCCGGGCGGCGCCGCGAGGATGAGACGCGACCGGCGCATCCGCCTGCTGCTGGCCGGAGTGGTCATCGTGGCCCTGGTGCTGTTCGCCGGCGCACTGCTGACGGTGGCGGACACCGTGCTGTCGATCGTGCAGCGCCTGCGCGAGGGCCCGGCGGCAATCTACTACGGTTTCATCGCGCTGCTCGCATTGGGCGGCGCGGCGGCCGCCTGGCTGTTGTGGTGGCTGGTGGTGCCGCCGCGGCGCCGGCCGAGGGAGCAGCGCGCGGCAGACCGGCTGGACGAGGCCGGACTGCGCGAGCGGCTCGAGCGCGAGCGAGGGGCCGGCGCCGACACGGCCGCGGTGGAGCGCGAACTGGCCGAGCTGGCGCGCCGCCGCGAGGGCGGCCGGTTGTTCATTGCCATGTTCGGTGCGGCCAGCGCCGGCAAGAGTTCGCTGGTCCGCTCGCTGGTGCCCGATGCGGAGCCGGAGGTCGGCGTCACGGCCGGCACCACGCGAGCCGTGCAGCACTACGAATGGGCACTCGGCTCGGGCGACAGGATCGTACTGGCGGACGTGCCCGGCAGCGGCGATGATCGCGCGCTCGGCGAGACGGCGCTGGCCGAAGCCATCCGCGCGCACCTGGTGATCTACGTCTGCGACGGGGACCTGAGCCGCAGCCAGTTCGAGGACGTCGCAGCGCTCGCCGCAGTCGGCAAGCCGATGGTGGTGGCGGTCAACAAGGCCGACTGGTACGCCGAGGAGGACCTGCAGCGGATCGTCGCGCGGCTGGCCGAGCGGCTCGGCCGACTGGATTCGCCGCCGCAGGTCGTGCCGGTGGTGGCGGGCGGCACGGAGCGGGTTCTGCAGGCCGACGCGGAGGGCCGCGAGGTGAGCGTCGAGCGGCCCCGGTTGCCGCGCGTCGAGCCCCTGCGCGAGGCCCTGCAGGAGCGGCTGGAGTCCGACCCGGCGGCGCTCGATGCGCTGCGCGACGCCTCGGTGTTCCGGCTTGCCGCCGTGCGACTGGAAACCGCGGCCGCGCAGCGGCGTCGCGCGGAGGCCGAGCGCGTCGTGTCGGATTACACCAGGCGTGCAGTGATCGGCGCCATGGCGGCGGTGGGACCGGGCACCGATATCCTCATCCAGGGCTACCTGGGCACCTCGCTGGTGAAGGCGCTGTGCAAGCTCTACGACGTGCCGGCCAGGGAAATCGACATCCAGCGCTTTCTCGACATCGCGCAGGGCTATGTCGGCCGGGCGGTGCCGCTGCTGCTGGCGATCTCGGGCAACGTGCTGAAGGCCTTCCCCGGGGTGGGCACGGTGGCGGGCGGCCTGGTGCACGCTGTCGCCTACGGCATCATATTCGACGCCATGGGCAAGGGACTGAGCAACAGCCTCGAGACGACCGGCGACCTGCGCCCGGCCGCCGCGGCACGACAGGTGGGAGACCAGTTTGGCGAGGACATCGGGAACAAGGCGCGGCAGCTGGCGAGGCTGGCCCTGGAAGCACGCCGCGCCGGCCGCGACTGAGGCGCTGGCGCCGCCGGCGGCGGTCGGCGACACGCATCTCGTCATGGCGCGGGACAGCCTGCGGCGCCTGCTGGAAGACCCGCGCCTGCCGGCCGGAGTGCGCGAGGCGCTCGGTCCGGAGTTCGCCGAAATCGAGCGCATGCTGCAGAAGCTCGAGCAGGGCGAGATCCACATCGCCGTGCTCGGCGAGGTCAGCGTGGGCAAGTCGTCACTGCTTAACGCCTTGCTCGGCGAGGCGCGTTTTACCACCAGCCCCCTGCACGGCGAGACCCGCGCGCCGGCCGAAGCACGCTGGCAGGAGGAGAGCAGCGGCGGCGTGAGCCTGCTGGACACGCCGGGCATCAACGAGATCGGTGGCGAGGATCGTGAGCGCATGGCCCGCGAGGTCGCGGAGCGGGCCGACCTGCTGCTGTTCGTGGTCGACGGCGACCTGAACGCGAGCGAGGAGGCCGCCCTGCAACAAGCGCTCAAGCCGGGCCGCCCGGTGCTGCTGGTGTTGAACAAAGCGGACCGCTACACGGAGCAGGAGCGCGGCGCCTTGCTGGCGCGGCTGGCGGCGCGTACCGAGGGGCGGCTGCGGCCGGAAGACATCATCGCGGCGGCGGCGGACCCGGCGCCGGTGATACGCATCGTGCAGTCGGCCGACGGCACGCAGCACGAGGAACGCAGCGTCCCGCCGCCCGACGTCGAAGCGTTGCGTGAGCGGCTCTGGAAGATCCTCGAGGCGGAGGGCGGGACGCTGGCCGCGGTGACGGCCGGGATGTTCGCCGGAAAGGTCAGCGAGCGCGTCGGCCAGCGGGTCGTCGAGGTGCGGCGTAACGCCGCCGAACGGCTGGTGCGCCAGTACTGCATCGCCAAGGGCGTGGCCGTGGCCGTCAACCCGGTGCCGGTCGCCGACCTGCTGGCCGCGGCTGCGCTGGACGCCGGGCTGGTGTTCCACCTGTCGCGCCTGTACGGGCTGCCGCTCAGCCGTGCCGAGGCCGGCTCGCTGGTGACGGTGATCGCCACCCAGATGACCCTGCTGATGGGCACGGTGTGGCTGGCGCACGTGGTCTCGGCGGCGCTGAAGGCCGGTACGGGCGGCTTGTCGACCGTGCTCACCGCCGGCGCCCAGGGGGCGGTCGCCTACTACGGCACCTACATGATCGGGCGGGTCGCGGAGCGCTATTTCGCGCAGGGCAAGTCCTGGGGCGCCGGCGGGCCGAAGGCCGTGGTGCAGGAAATCCTCGAGTCGGTGGACCGCGAGTCGCTGCTCGCCCAGGCGCGCCAGGACCTCGCCGCCCGGCTGAAGGCCTGAGCGGCGGCGCGATGGCCAGCCTGCCGCCCGACGCGGAAGCCAGGGTACGGCGCGTGGTCGACGCGATCCCGCCCGGCCGCGTGGCCACCTACGGCGAAGTGGCGCGCGAGGCGGGGCTGGGCCGGCGCGCGCGCTTCGTCGGGCGCGTGCTGGCGCGCCTGCCGCGCGGCCACCGGCTGCCCTGGCATCGGGTGCTGTGCGCCGGCGGGCGGCTGGCCTTCGAGCCCGGCAGCGCAGCCTTCCGACGCCAGCGCGAGCGGCTCGAGCAGGAGGGGGTAAGGTTCAAGGGCAACGCCGTGGACCTGGGGCGCCACGGCTGGCGCGCGTCGCTCGACGAGCTGCTGTGGGCGCCCCACGACTAGCCCCGTCGCCTGCTAATATCCGCCCTTCGCGGTCAACAAGAACGATCCTCCAGGGGAGTCCCGACATGAGCTACTTCGTCACCGGCGGTTCCGGATTCATCGGCCGGCGCCTCATCAGGAAATTGCTGCAGCGCGACGGAAAGGTCTACGTCCTGATGCTCGAGCGTGAGCTCGACAACATGGACAAGCTGCGCGAGTTCTGGGGCGAGGAAGCGCAGCGGGTCGTCCCCATCGTCGGCAACCTCGCCGAGCCGAAGCTGGGGATCTCGGCGGCCGACCGCAAGAAGCTCAAGGGACAGGTCGGGCATTTCTTCCACCTGGCGGCGATCTACGACATGAACGCCGACCTCGAAGTGCAGCTCAAGGTCAACGTCGAGGGCACGCGCCAGGCGGTCAAGTTTGCCGAGGCCATCGGCGCCGGTTGCTTCCACCAGGTCAGCTCCATCGCCTCGGCCGGCACCTACGACGGCATCTTCCGTGAGGACATGTTCGAGCAGGCCACCGGGCTGGAGCATCCCTACTTCCGCACCAAGCACGACTCCGAGGGCATCGTGCGGCGCGAGTGCCAGATTCCGTGGCGCATCTACCGCCCCGGCATGGTGGTCGGCGATTCCCGCACCGGCGAGATCGAGAAGATCGACGGGCCTTATTATTTCTTCAAGCTCATCCAGAAGCTGCGCCGTGCGCTGCCGGGCTGGATGCCCATCGTCGGCATCGAGGGCGGCCGCATCAACCTGGTGCCGGTGGACTGGCTGGTGGCGGCGATGGACCACATCGCACATGCGCCGGGCGAGGACGGCAAGTGCTTCCACCTGACCGACCCCAACCCGATGCGTATCGGCGAGGTGCTCAACCTGTTCGCGCGCGCCGCGCATGCCCCCGAGATGAGCGCGCGCCTCAACGCCCGCATGTTCGGCATCGTGCCCAGCTACATCTGGAAGACGGTCGCCAGCCTGCCGCCGGTCAAGCGCGTGGTCGACAGCGTGCTGCACGACCTCGGCATCCCGCGCTCGGTGATGGGTTACATCAATTACCCGACGCGCTTCGACTCGCGCGAGACCGAGCGGCTGCTCAAGGGCACCGACATCAAGCTGCCGCACCTGGGCGACTACGCCTGGCGGCTGTGGGACTACTGGGAGCGCAATCTCGACCCCGACCTGTTCGTGGACCGCAGCCTGCGCGGCGCAGTCGGCGGCAAGACCGTGCTGGTCACCGGCGCGTCGTCCGGTATCGGCCAGGCCACCGCCTTCCGCATGGCAGAGGCTGGCGCGAAGGTCATCATGGTGGCGCGCGGCGAGGAAGCGCTGCGCGAGACCCAGGCCGACATCGACAAGCGCGGCGGCGAGGCGCACTGGTACACCTGCGACCTCACGAGCCTGGAGGACATCGACCGGCTGGTCGCGCAGGTGCTCAAGGACCACGGCCACGTGGACGTTCTGGTCAACAACGCGGGGCGCTCCATCCGGCGCAGCGTGGCGCTGTCCTTCGACCGCTTCCACGACTTCGAGCGCACCATGCAGCTCAACTATTTCGGCTCGCTGCGCATGACCATGGGGCTGCTGCCGGTGATGATGGAGCGGCGCCGCGGGCACGTCATCAACATCTCTTCCATCGGTGTGCTGTCGAACGCACCGCGCTTCTCCGCCTACGTGGCGTCCAAGGCGGCGCTCGATGCCTTCACGCGCTGCGCGGCCTCGGAACTGTCGCACAAGGGCGTGAGCTTCACCACCATCAACATGCCGCTGGTGCGCACGCCGATGATCGCGCCGACGAAGATCTACGAGAACGTGCCGACCATCAGCCCGGAGGAAGCGGCGGAGCTGGTGGCCGACGCGGTGATCCACAAGCCCAAGCGCATCGCGACCCGGCTCGGCATCTCGGCGCAGATTCTCCACCTGTTGTTCCCGAAAGCGATGGAGATCAGCATGAACACGGCCTTCCAGATGTTCCCGGACTCGGCCGCGGCCAAGGGCGCAAAGGAAGACCAGGCTGCGGCGTCGGCCGACCAGATCGCGCTGGCGCAGCTCACCAAGGGCATCCACTGGTAGCGGCATGAAGGCGAAGGCGCCGTTCGTCTGCTTTTCTCACGGCAAGGAGAGCGGGCCGTGGGGCACCAAGATCGCGGCCATGGCGGACCTGGCCCGCGACCGCGGACTGGCCGTCGAGAGCCTCGATTACCGCGGCATGGACGATCCCGCCGAGCGGGTGGCCAGGCTCCTGCAGTACTGCGCCGGCATCGATCGCCCGCTGGTGCTGGTGGGCTCGAGCATGGGCGGGCACGTCGCGGCGTCGGCCTCGGCGCAGCTGGCGGACGTGCGCGGCCTGTTCCTGATTGCGCCCGCCTTCTACATCCCGGGCTACGAGGAACTCACCCCGGAGCCGGCGGCGCGGCGCATCACCATCGTGCACGGCTGGCGGGACGACGTCGTGCCGGCCGCCAACAGCATCCGCTTCGCCGCGAAGCATCGCGCCGGACTGCACCTGATCGACGGCGATCATCGCCTCAGCGACCACGTCTTCGAGATCAACCGCTTCTTCGACTGGTTCCTCGACGACGTGACGAGCTGATTGGGGACATTCCCCAATTCGCGAAATTGGGGAATGTCCCCAATCAGCTAGCGGCGCTCGGCGATGGCCCGGGCGGCGATCCGGTCGATCACGCCGGGCGCAAAGATCTTCAGGAAGCGGCCCAGCTTGCCGCGCGTGGAGGTGATCAGCAGCCGCCGCCGCGCCGCCATGGCACGCACCATCAGCGCGGCGCATTCGTCGGCCGTCATGATCTTGCCCTCCTGCATGGGGCTGTCGACCAGCGGCCGGCCTTCCCCGTCCAGTGCGCGCCGGTGGATCTCGGTGACCACGAAGTCCGGACAGACCGTGGTGACGGAAACGCCGCTGCCGGCCAGCTCGATGCGCAGCGAGTCGAAAAAGCCGACCACGGCGTGCTTGCTGGCGGCGTAGCCGCTGCGCTCGGGCACCCCGGTTAAGCCCGCCACGCTGGCTACCGGCACGATGCGGCCGCGCGCGGCCTTCAGGTGCGGCAGCGCGGCCATGGTCAGCCACACCAGCGAGAAATAGTTCAGTTCCATGACCTCCCGGAACACGCCGGGATCGCGGATCTCGTCCAGCCGGGCCCACATGGTGCGGCCCGCGTTGGCGACCAGGGTGTCGATGCGCCCGAAACGCTCGACCGCAGCGTCCACGAGCGCGCGGCACTGCGCCTCGCTGGTCAGGTCGCCCGGCACCACCAGCACCTCGGCACCGGCCGCGCGGCACTCCGCCGCCAGCGACTCGAGCCGCTCGGCGTTGCGGGCCGCCAGCACCAGCTTCGGTCCCTGCGGCGCGAGCGCCCGGCAGAGCGCGCGCCCGATGCCCTCGGAGGCGCCGGTGACCACGACGACGTTCCCGCTGAATTCGCTCATGAGCCTCTCCGCTTTCATGGCCAACGCAATACGCTACCATTCGCCGGTATTGCGAGACAGTCGCGGGGAGCGCGAACGTGCGGAGAATCCCGGAACCGGAACTGATGGACGACGAGGCGCAGGCGCGCGCCTACGCCGAGGCCGACTTCGAGGAACCCAACGCGCGCTTCGCGGGCATGTGCGCCGGCTTCGTGGCAGCGCTCGGGCCGGGCGCCGCCGTGCTCGACCTGGGTTGCGGGCCGGGCGATATCACCCTGCGCATCGCGGCAGCCAATCCGGCCGTGGAGGTGCACGGCCTGGACGGCTCGCCGGCGATGCTGGCCTTCGGCGAGGCGGCGCTGGCGGCCAACCCGGGGCTGCGCGGCCAGGTGCGCTTCGTCGAGGGGCTGGTACCCGACGCCGCGTTGCCCCGCGCCCGCTACGAGGCGGTGGTGTCGAACAGCCTGCTGCATCACCTGCACGACCCCGCCGGGCTGTGGCGGATGATCCGTGCCCGCGGCATGGCCGGTGCGCCCGTGCTGGTGATGGACTTGATGCGACCGGCCAGCGAGGCGGCCGCGCAGGCGCTGGTCGACGAATACGCCGCCGGCGAGCCCGAAGTGCTGCGCAGGGATTTCTACAACTCGCTGCTGGCCGCGTTCGAGCCGGCCGAGGTCCGCGAACAGCTGGCGGCCGCCGGTCTCGCCCAGCTGGTCGTCGAGGCGGTGAGCGACCGCCACCTGGTCGTGCGCGGCCGCCTCTGAAATCCGCTGCTCAACCGTCCAGCGCAGCCAGGAAGCGCTTGCGCCAGGCGTGGATGTCGTTGTCGCGCAGCACTTGCATCATGGCCGCATGGCGCTCGCGGCGCTCCGCCAGCGGCATCTCGGCGGCCGTCAGGATCCTGTCGGCGACGCCGATGGTGTCGAAGGGGTTCACCAGCAGGGCGCTCTCGCCGAGCTCGGCGGCGGCGCCGGCGAGCCGTGACAACACGAGCACCCCGGGGTCAGCAGGGTCCTGGGCCGCTACGAATTCCTTCGCGACCAGGTTCATGCCGTCCCGGACGGGCGTCACCAGCCCGATCTTCGCGACGCGAAAATAGCCCATCAGCATTTTCCGCGAGATGCCACGGTTGATGTAGCGGATGGGTGTCCAGTCCGGCTCGGCGAAGCGCCCGTTGATGTGGCCGGCCGATCTCTCCAGCTCGTGGCGGATGTCCTGGTAGGCCCGCACCCCGGTGCGCGTCGGGGAGGCGATCTGCAGGAACACCAGTTGGCGACGGCTGCCTGGATGGCGCTCCAGCAACGTCTCGAAGGCGCGGAAGCGCTCGGGCAGTCCCTTGCTGTAGTCCAGCCGGTCCACGCCGATGACCAGTTCGCGCTCGCCGATGTCATGCGCCAGCCGCTGCACGGCGGCCGAGCCCATCGACGCCTCGGCCTGTTGTTCCGCCTCCTCGACGTCGATGCCGATGGGAAAGGCGTCGACCCGGATGTGCCGGTCGAGCACGGCGATGCGCCCGTCGGGACCTCGCTCGCCGCCCAGGCCGGCAGCGCGAAGGCCGCCCAGGAAGTTCTCGCAATCGAGCACTGTCTGGAAGCCGACCACGTCGTACTGCGCCAGCGCGCTCAGCAGCTGGCGGTGGCCCGGCAGCGTGCGCAACACGTCGAAGCCCGGGAACGGCACGTGCAGGAAGAAGCCGATCGGCTGGTGCGCGCCCGCCCGGCGCAGCTCTGCCGCCAGCGGGATGAGATGGTAGTCGTGCACCCAGATCCGGTCGTCTTCGCGCAGCAGCGGCCGCAGCTTGCGCACGAATGTCTGGTTGACCCGCTGGTAGGCCTCGTAATGATCGCGCTGGTACTTGAAGATGCCGAGCATGTAGTGAAACAACGGCCACAGGGAACCGTTGCAGTAACCGTTGTAATAGCCGTCGAAATCCCTCGCGTCGATGTCGATGGTGGCGAAGGTGATCTCTCCGCGACGCTCCAGGCTGGCCTCGGAGGGCTCGCCCTGGCAGGTCTTGCCGCCCCAGCCGAACCAGATTCCGCCGGACTGGCGCAGCGCGGCGAGGATGCCGACGGCGAGGCCGCCGGCAGACTTGCCGCCCGACGGGGCGGCGACGCGGTTGGAAATTGCGATGAGCCTGCTCAGAACGCGTCCTCCCACGGCTTGCTGAGGCGGATTGCACCGAGAATGATGCCGACCAGGCTGTAGGTCTGGGGATAGTTCCCCCACAGCTGGCCACTGCGCACGTCGTAATCCTCGGACAGCAGGCCGAGCCGCGTGCGGCACCCCAGCATTTCCTCGAACAGCTCTCGCGCCTCGTCCTTGCGGCCGATCTGGGCGAGCGCGTTGATGTACCAGAACGTGCAGATGTTGAAGGCGCTCTCCGGCTCACCGAAGTCGTCCGCCTCGCCGTAGCGGAACATGTGCTTGCCGCGCCGCAGATGCTTTTCGATGCACTCGACGGTGCTGCGAAAGCGCGGATCGTCCGCCGCGAGAAAGCCCAGGTCGCTGATCAGCAGCATACTGGCGTCGAGGCTCTTGCCTTCGAAGCTCTCCGTGAAACACTGCTGTTCCTCGTCCCAGGCACGCGCGCAGATCACTTCGTGAATGTGGTCCGCCCGGCCACGCCAGGTCCCGGCGCGGCCAGTCTCGCCCAGGTGCGCGCAGATCCGCGCCAGGCGATCGCAGGCCGCCCAGCACATGATGCTGGAAAAGGTGTGCACGCGTGCGCGGCCGCGGTACTCCCAGATGCCTGCATCCGGCTGGTCGAACAACTCGAAGGCACGCAGCCCGATCTGCTCGAGCAGCTCCAGTTGCTCGCGGCCGGCGGCCGTGGTCAGCCGGTGATCGAAAAAGGCCTGGGCCGACGACAGCACGACCGCGCCGTAGACGTCGTTCTGCACCTGCTCGAAGGCCTGGTTGCCGACGCGCACCGGCCCCATGCCGCGATAGCCGGGCAGGTGCTCGACGACGGACTCGGTCAGCTCCGTCTCGCCGCCGATCCCGTACACGGGCTGCAGCCCGTTGCCGTCGCCGGAGGCCGCCACGTTGAGGATCCAGCCGAGGTAGGCCTCCATGGTGAGCGTCGCGCCGAGACGGTTCAGCGCGTGCACCACGAAGAAGCTGTCGCGCAGCCAGCAGTAGCGGTAGTCCCAGTTGCGGGCGGTTCCCGGCGCCTCCGGAATCGAGCTCGTCATGGCGGCGATGATCGCGCCGGTATCGTCGAAGGAACACAGCTTCAGGGTGATGGCCGCCCGGATCACTGCATCCTGCCACTCGAAGGGAATCGCGAGGCCGCGCACCCAGTCCTGCCAGTAGCTGCGGGTATGGGAGAAGTAAAGCCGGCTGGTGTGCGCCACCGATTCCCGCAGGCTCTCGTCGGGCCCGAGGATGAAGCTGACGGGCCGCGACAGGCGAAACGGGCGCTCGCTGCGCACGTAGGTCAGCGAGGCGTCGGTAGTCAGGCGCAGCACCATGTCCGGCAGCACGTAGCGCACGTGGTTGCTGCCGAAGGTCTGCCGGGCGTCCTCCGCGCCGTAGTGGCCGGCGGGGCGCAACCGCACCGTGACCAGTGGATTGCCGGCAACCGGCACGAGCTGGCGGATGAACATCACCGGGTGGAAAGTACGTTCGAATTGTTCAAAGCGCGGCGCGAAGTCGACGATCTTGATGCAGCCGCCGTGAGCGTCGTACAGGAGCGTCTCCAGGATGGGCGTGTTGACCACGTAGCGCTGCTCCGCGCGCACGAAGTCCTCGAGCACCACCTCGAACACGCCGCGCTCGACCTGCTGCTGCCCGCCCATCAGCAGCGCACAGAACACCGGGTTGCTGTCGAAGCGCGGCATGCAGGCCCACACCATGCGGCCGGTCTCGTCGACCAGCGCGCCGACCTGGCAGTTGCCGATCACGGCCAGTTCCAGGGAGGGGTCATTCGGTGTCGGCATCGCCAGCCTCCGGACATCGATTCAGCCAGTCGAGTATCGCAGCCACGTCGGCGGCTGCCCGTTGCGCGGCGGAGCGGTCCGAGTCGCCGACGCGGATCGAAATGCCGCCGAGTGCGTTGACCGCACGAAAGCCGTCCTCGTCGGTGACATCGTCCCCGACGAATACGGGACGGCGGCCCCGGAAGGGCGCCTCGGCCATGAAGTCGCTCACCGCGGTGCCCTTGTCCCGGCCGGAGGGCTTGAGCTCATAAACCATCTTGCCGTGCTGGACATGAAAGTCCTCGCCGGCCGCCTCCCGGGCCAGCTCGATGCGCCGCCGGCACTCCTGCTCGAGCGCGGGGGCGCCCCGGTAATGCAGTGCGAGCGCGGCGCCCTTGTCCTCCAGCAGCAGGCCGGCCGCGGACTGCACGAAATCCAGCAGTGCGCCGCGGGCAGCGGCGATGCGCTCCGCATACCCGGTGGGGTAATGCACCCGGCCGCCCGCATCCCGGCGCTCCAGCCCATGCAGGCCGGCTGCCGGCAGCCGCAGCGGATGGAACACCGCGTCCAGGCTGGCTATGGAACGTCCGCTGACGAGCGCGACGGCGCCGCCAAGCCAGGCGGCGGCAGTGCCCAGGAGCCGCCTCAGCCGCGGCGCGGCGCGCACTTCGTCCGGGTGCGCCATGATCTCCAGCAGGGTCCCGTCCACGTCCAGAAACAGTGCCCAGCAGGAATCCCACGCCGGCAGCGAGGACGGCTCGTTCATGCCGCAAGGGTAATGTGCACGACAGTGGAACTCCAACTGCGGGCCGGAAACCCGCACTGACGCGCAACCCGCCCGACAGGTAAACTGCGGGGCCTTATGTACCCGTGGCATGCACTCTGGCGGCTGGCGTTACTGCTGACGAGGAAGCTGCTGTTCCTCTGGGTGCGTACCCGCAAGCTCGAGGCCCAGCTGCAGCGACTCAAGGCGCTCGCGGACCAGCCCGTCTGCTTCGTGCTGGAGCACCCGGCCTTCGCCGATCTCGCCGTGCTCGAGCAGGAATGCATTCGCAACGGCCTGCCGCGGCCGTCCGCCGGGCTGAGCTTCGACGGGACCAGGGAATGGCGCGCCGTCGCCTACCTGCGACGCAAGCCCGGCCGCAGGCGCAAGGCCGGGCGGCTCGAGCGGCTTGCCGAGGCGGTGCAGGCGGGGCGCGTCGAGGACGTGGTGATCGTGCCGGTGTCGGTGTTCTGGGGGCGCTCGCCGGACAAGGAAGGCTCGTTTTTCAAGGTGCTTTTCTCGGAAGGCTGGGGGCTGGTCGGCCGGCTGCGCAAGCTGTTCATCATCATCTTCCACGGGCGCAACGTGCTGGTGCAGTTCAGCGAGCCGGTACGGATGTCGCAGCTCGTCGCCGAGGGGCCCAATCCGGCGCTGGTGGCGCGCAAGCTGGGGCGGGTGCTGCGCGTGCATTTTCGCCGCCTGCGCATCGCCACCATCGGGCCCGACCTTTCGCACCGTCGCACGCTCGTCAACCAGGTGCTGAATTCCGACCCCGTACGGCGCGCCATCCGGCGCCACAGCGAGGTCAACAAGGTGCCGATCCAGAAGGCGGTCGCCAGGGCGCGGCGCTACGCCAACGAGATCGCCGCCAACTACAGCTATACCACGGTGCGGGTGATGGAGCGCCTGCTGGCCTGGCTGTGGAACCGGCTCTACGACGGCATCGAGGTCAGCGGCATCGAGCGCCTCAAGGCGGTCACCGAGGGCAACGAGGTCATCTATGTGCCTTGCCACCGGAGCCACATCGATTACCTGCTGCTGTCCTACGTGGTCTACCAGAACGGCCTGGTACCACCGCATATCGCCGCCGGAGTGAACCTCAACCTGCCTGTGATCGGACCCGTCCTGCGCAGCGGCGGCGCGTTCTTCATGCGGCGCAGTTTCCGCGACGACCCGCTCTATGCGGCCGTGTTTCGCCGGTATTTCTCGCTGACCCTCGCCCGCGGCGTGGCGATGGAGTACTTCATCGAGGGCGGTCGCAGCCGCACGGGGCGCCTGCTGCCCGCCAAGCCGGGGATGCTCGCCATGACCGTGCGGGCGTACCTCCACGAGCGAGTGCGCCCGGTGGTCTTCGTGCCGGTGTATTTCGGTTACGAGCGCCTCTTCGAAGGGCGCTCCTACGTCTCGGAGCTGTCCGGCAGGCCCAAGCAGAAGGAAACCGTGCTCGGCATGCTGAAGGCCCTGCGGCAGTTGCGCCGCGAGTTCGGCCGGGTGCACGTCAATTTCGGCGCGCCCTTCCTGCTCGACGAGATGCTCGACGCCCACCGGCCCGCCTGGCGCACCGAGACGATCGAGGACGACGACAAGCCGGCCTGGTCGGGCCCGGTGGTGGAGAACCTCGGCGACGAGATTCTCAAGCGCATCAACGCCGCGGCTGCGGTCAGCCCGATCAACCTGCTGGCCACGGCGCTGCTGGCGACGCCGCGCCAGAGCATGGTCGAGCAGCCCCTGGTGCGCATCCTCGAGTTGTTCGCCGCGATGCTCCGGGTGGCGCCTTACGGCGAGTGTGTGACCGTCACGCCGCTGGGCGGCGCCGAGATGATCGCCTACGGCGAGCGGCTGGGCCTGCTCGAGCGCCGGGCGCACCGGCTGGGCGACATCCTGTCGCTGGCGCCCAAGGAGGCGCTGCTGGCCACCTATTTCCGCAACAACACCGCCCACCTGCTGGCGCTCCCCTCGCTGGTCGCCTGCTGCTTCCTGGACAAGCCGGTCATCGCCGTGGAGCGCGTGCACGGCCTGGCGCGCATGGTCTATCCGTACCTCGGCGGAGAGCTGTTCCTGCGCTGGCAGCCGGATGAGATCGACGGCGAAGTCGACCGCATCATCGACATGCTCGTCGCGCAGGGCCTGTTGCGCCGCGATGAGAGTGGCGGGGCGCCCTGCCTGCGCCGCCCCGCGCCGCATACGCCCGAAGCCATCCAGCTGTGGGTACTGGCGCAATGCACGGTGCAGACGCTGGAACGCTTCTACATGACGGCTGCGCTGCTCGCCAAGCACGGCTCGGGGACGCTGCGGCCCGGCCAGCTCGAGGATCTCTGCCACCTGATGGCGCAGCGCATGTCCATGCTGTTCCAGTTCAGCGCGCCGGAGTTCTTCGACAAGTCGCTGTTCCGCGGCTTCATCGGCCGGCTGCGCCGCAACGGCGTGTTGCGCACTGACGAGACCGGCCTGCTGGTATTCGACGAGGGCCTGGTGCGGGCCATGGAAGAGGCGCGGCTGTTCCTCGGTGATCGCCTGCGGCAGGACGTCCTGCAGGCGATGAACCTGTGAGCAGGTGGCGTTGACTGCATGCTGCATTGCAGCGCGCAGCTGCCCGCTCCGGACCCGGTCTCGCAGCCACGATTGGTATGCACGCAACACTCAATGTCGGCGCTCGGCCGAAGAAGCGCTTCTGTTAAACCAAGATGTTGTTTTCCCGGCACGGATTCTGTAAGAGTAGCGGGACGCGCCGGCGGAGTCCGGTCGCGGGGCACGTGCGAATCACAATTCAGAAACAGAAAGACTGGGGAGTCCTCATGAGCGCGCAACCCTCCAGG
>DAOMOU010000035.1:0-14341 GCA_035444525.1 Gammaproteobacteria bacterium
GCGGGCCGCCCCGCACCGGGCGGATGCCCTTGCCGCGCAGGCGGAACACCTTGCCGCTCTGGGTGCCCTCGGGCAGCTTGAGCTGCTCGCCCGCGGCTTCGCCCAGGGTCGGGACTTCCACCTCGGCGCCGAGCGCGGCGGCGACGAAGCCGATCGGGATCTCGCAGGCCAGGTCGGCGCCGCGGCGCTCGAAAATCGGGTGCGGACGCACCACCACCTCGACATACAGGTCGCCCGGCGGCCCGCCGTTGCGTCCTGCCTCGCCTTCGCCGCTCAGCCGGATGCGATCGCCGCTGTCGACGCCGGCGGGGATCTTCACGGCGAGCGTCTTCTGGTGCGGCACGCGTCCTTCACCGTGGCAGACATCGCAGGGATCGTCGATCACGCTGCCCTGCCCCTTGCACTCCGGGCAGGTCTGCTCGACCGCGAAGAAGCCCTGCTGCATGCGCACCGAGCCGCGCCCGCCGCAGGTCCGGCAGTTGACGGGCGACGCACCCGCGCGGGCGCCGCTGCCGTGGCATTCGCCGCACTCCGCGGCCAGCGGCAGGGTGATGGTCACGGTATCGCCGAAGGCGGCCTGTTCGAGCTCGAGCTCGAGCTCGTAACGCAGGTCGGCGCCGCGGAACACCCGCGAGCGACTGCGGCGTCCGACGCCGAAAATGTCGCCGAACACCTCGCCGAAGATGTCGCTGAAGGCTTCGCCCGGGCCGAAGCCGCCGGGGCCGCCCGGCCCGCCGCCGCCCACGCCGGCATGGCCGAACTGGTCGTAGGCGGCGCGCTTGCGGGGGTCCTTGAGCACCTCCCAGGCCTCCTTGACCTCCTTGAAGGCCGTCTCGGCCTCCGGGTCGCCGGGATTGCGATCCGGATGAAATTTCATGGCGAGGCGCCGATAGGCCTGCTTCAGCTCCGCCTCAGTGGCGTTGCGCTGCAGCCCGAGGGCCTCGTAGTAATCCCGCTTCGCCATCCGGCGCTCCCGAATTGGGGACATTCCCCTTTTTGCCAGGCAAAAAGGGGAATGTCCCCAATAGCCCGAAAATGGGGTCTGACCCCGGTTACTTGTCTTCCTTGACTTCCTCGAACTCCGCGTCGACGACATCCTCCTCGCCGGGCTTGCCGGCGGAGGGCTGCTCGCCGCCATCGGCTGCACCGGCCTTCGCCTCTTCGGCGTAGACCCGCTGCATCACGCTCGCCGAGGCCTCGGCGAGCGCGCGCGACTTGGCGTCGATCCGCCCCTTGTCGTCGGACTTCACGGCGTCCTTGAGGTCGGAGACCGCCGACTCGATTCTGGCGCGCTCCTCGGCCTGGACCTTCTCGCCGAGATCCTGCAGCGACTTCTCGCTGGAGTGGATCAGCGCCTCGGCCTGGTTGCGCGCGTCCACCAGCTCGCGGAACTTCTTGTCCTCGGCGGCATGCGCCTCGGCGTCCGCCACCATCTGCTTGATCTCTTCGTCGGTCAGGCCGCTCGAGGCCTTGATGACGATCTTCTGCTCCTTGCCGGTGGCCTTGTCCTTGGCCGACACGTTGAGGATGCCGTTGGCGTCGATGTCGAAGGTGACCTCGATCTGCGGCACGCCGCGCGGCGCCAGCGGCAGGTCGGTCAAGTCGAAACGGCCGAGTGACTTGTTGTCCAGCGCCCGCTCGCGCTCACCCTGCAGCACGTGGATGGTGACCGCCGTCTGGTTGTCGTCCGCGGTGGAGAATACCTGGTGCGCCTTGGTCGGAATGGTGGTGTTCTTCTCGATCAGCTTGGTCATCACGCCGCCGAGCGTCTCGATGCCGAGCGACAGCGGGGTGACATCCAGCAGCAGCACGTCCTTGACCTCGCCCGACAGCACGCCGGCCTGCACCGCCGCACCGATGGCCACGGCCTCGTCCGGGTTGACGTCCTTCTTCGGTTCCTTGCCGAAGAAATCCTTCACCGCCTCCTGCACCTTCGGCATGCGGGTCTGGCCACCGACCAGGATCACGTCCTGGATGTCGCCGACCTTAAGGCCGGCGTCCTTGATGGCGATCTTGCAGGGCTCGATGGTCCGCCGCACCAGTTCCTCGACCAGCGACTCCAGCTTGGCGCGGGTCAGCTTGATGTTGAGGTGCTTCGGCCCGCTGGCGTCGGCGGTGATGTACGGCAGGTTGACCTCAGTCTGTTGCGAGGAGGACAGCTCGATCTTGGCCTTCTCAGCCGCCTCCTTGAGGCGCTGCATGGCGAGCGCATCCTTGCGGATGTCGATGCCGCTCTCCTTCTCGAAGCTGCCCGCCAGGTACTGGATGATCTTAAGATCGAAGTCCTCACCGCCGAGGAAGGTGTCGCCGTTGGTCGCCAGCACTTCGAACTGGTGCTCGCCGTCCACCTCGGCAATCTCGATGATCGAGATGTCGAAGGTGCCGCCGCCGAGGTCGTAGACCGCCACCTTGCGGTCGCCGCGCTGCTTGTCCAGCCCGTAGGCCAGCGCTGCCGCAGTCGGCTCGTTGATGATGCGCTTGACCTCGAGGCCGGCAATCTTGCCGGCGTCCTTGGTGGCCTGGCGCTGGGAGTCGTTGAAATAGGCCGGCACCGTGATCACGGCCTCGGTGACGGGCTCGCCGAGATAGTCCTCGGCGGTCTTCTTCATCTTCATTAGCACGCGCGCCGAGATCTCGGGCGGCGCCATCTTCTTGCCGCCGGCCTCGACCCAGGCGTCGCCGTTGTCCGCCTGGATGATCTTGTAGGGCACCATGTCGCGGTCCTTGGCCACGACCGGGTCGTCGAAACGGCGGCCGATCAGCCGCTTGACCGCGAACAGGGTGTTCTGGGGATTGGTCACGGCCTGGCGCTTGGCCGACTGGCCCACCAGCACCTCACCGTCCTTGGTAAAGGCGACGGTCGACGGGGTGGTCCGATCGCCTTCGCTGTTCTCGATGACCTTCGGGTTCTTGCCCTCCATGATGGCCACGCAGGAGTTTGTGGTCCCCAGGTCGATTCCGATCACCTTGCCCATGTTCATCGTCTCCAGTTTGAATTCTTGCTTCGGCCTCGCGGCCCGCTGCCCCTCAAGATGGGGGCCCGATCAGTGCTTTCAAGCCCCTCGGGGCGGCTCATTCGTCGGGTGCGCGCGCCACGATCACCCGCGCGGGGCGCAGCAGCCGATCGTGGATCCGGTAACCCGCCTGGATCACGCCGATCACCGTGTCCGGGGCGGCTTCCTCGGAGGGCTGGGTCATGATGGCCTCGTGCGCCTCGGGATCGAAGGGTGCGCCGGCGGCCTCCACCGGGGTCACGCCAAACTTCTCCAGCACCGACACCAGCAGCCGCAGGGTCGCCTCCATGCCCTCGACGACGGCGTTGTGATCGCCCGCCCCGCGAGCCGCCTCCAGCCCCATTTCCAGGCTGTCCACCACCGCCAGCAACTCGCGCGCGAAGCGCTCCACGCCGAAGCGGTGCGCACTCTCGACGTCGCGCGCCGCGCGCCGCCGCACGTTCTCCAGCTCCGCCGCGGTGCGCAGGAACTGCTCGCGGAACTCCGTCGCGGTCTCCTCGGCGCGTCGCAGCCTGGCCTCCGGCTCGAGGTTCGGGTCGCCGACCTCACCGGGCGCCGTAACCTGCTCATTCGCGGCGTCCTTGTCCATCTCGCTCATTGGCCGTGTCTCCGTGCGCATGACCGCGGCCGGCCGAAATCGGCCGGTCCCGCCATGCAAAGCGCTGAATTATGCCCGTTTCTCGGGACTTGGGGCCTAGTCGCGGGAATTCAAGGCCGAGCCGAGCAGGCGCGCCGTGATGTCCACGATGGGGATGATCCGGTCGTAGGCCATGCGGGTCGGGCCGATCACGCCGAGCACGCCGACCACCTCGTCGTCGATGGAGTACGGGCTGGCCACGACGCTGACCGATTCCAGGATACGGTAGCCCGACTCCTCGCCGATGAAGATCTGCAGGCTCTCGGCGGCCAGGCACTGGTCGAGCAGGTGCAGGATGTCTCTTTGGCGGGCAAAGGCCTCGAACAGCCCGCGCAGCCGCTCGATGTTGGACAGCTCGGCGAACTGCATCAGGTTGGTCTCGCCGGCGAGCACGAAGCCCTGGCCGGGATCGTCGACCGTCTCGAAGGTCTGCCGGGCCATGCTGATGGCGCCCTGCATCATGGCGTTCATGGTTTCGCGGGTGTCCGCCAGCTCGGCCAGCAGCTTCTCGCGCACGCTCGACAGCGACTGGCCCGCGAACTGCTCGTTCAGGTAGTTGGCCGCCTGGCGCAGTTCCTCGCCGGCGTAGTCGCGGTCCATCTGCAGGATGCGGTTCTGCACCTCTTTCTCGTCGATCACCAGGATCGCCAGGATGCGGTGGTCCGACAGCGGCAGGAACTCGATCTGGCGCAGCGAGGCCTGGGTGCGCCGCGGCACCGTCACCACCCCTGCCATGCGCGTCAGCGAGGACAACAGCGCCGAAGCCGAGCCCACCACGTCGCCGTCGCCGCTGCGCACCGCGTCCATCTCCGCCTGCAGCCGGCGGATGGCCGCGTCCGACAGCGGCTGCACCTTCAGCAACGCGTCGACGAACAGCCGGATGCCCTTCGGCGTCGGCACGCGGCCGGCCGAGGTGTGCGGCGCAACCACCAGCCCCATCTCTTCGAGGTCCGCCATGACGTTGCGGATGGTCGCCGGCGACAGGTCGAGCCCGGAATCCTTCGACAGGGTGCGCGAGCCGACCGGCTGGCCGTCACGGATATAGCGCTCCACCAGCACCTTCAGGAGGTGCCGGGCGCGCTCCGAGAGTTCGGCTTCGACCGGTTTATTCGCCATACTCGGGATTCTACGACGGCGCGCGGGCCGACGCATTCCATGCCCCGGCGGCGCGATTTGCCCGCTGGCCCGCCCCGCGGCTTCATGCTACAAGGACGCGGCCGCGCCGCTGAATCGAAACCGGATGAAACGAAGCTTCCACACCATCGCCCTGACCGGCAAATACCGGGATCCGCGGGTCGGCGACTCGATGTTGATCCTCGCGCGCCACCTCGCCGCCGCGGGCGTGCGGGTGCTGCTGGACCCCGAGATCCGCATGGACTTTCCGGGCACCGCGGTGGAGTCGCTGCCCGAGGGCGAGCTGGCGGACGCCGCCGACCTGGTGGTCGCGGTCGGCGGCGACGGCACCATGCTGTATGCCTCGCGCCTGGTGGCCGGGCGCGACGTGCCGCTGCTCGGCATCAACCGCGGCCGGCTGGGCTTTCTCGCCGACATCACGCCGGGCGAGATGCTGCGCCGGCTGGACGAGGTGTTGGCCGGCGACTACGACGAAGAGCGCCGCCTGATGCTGGAGGCTGTCATCGACCGGGGCGACGGCGCGCCGCGCCGTGCGCTGGCGCTGAACGACGTGGTGCTGCAGAAGCGCGACACCGGCCGCATGCTCGATTTCGAGAACTGGGTGAACGGCGTCTACGTCAACACCCACGGCGGCGACGGCCTGGTGATCGCCACCCCGACCGGCTCCACCGCCTACGCGCTGTCCGGCGGCGGGCCGATCATCCACCCCTCGCTGGATGCCATCACGCTGGTGCCGATCTGCCCGCACACCCTGTCGGACCGCCCGATCGTCATCCGCGGCGACGCGCGCATCGAGGTGCGCGTGCTGGAGCGACCCGACACGCGCGCCGAGGTAGCTTGCGACGGCCAGCCGCTGGGCGAGCTGGCGGCCGGCGAACGGCTGCTGGTGCAGGCCGCCGCCGAGCGCGTGCTGCTGATTCATCCGCGCGGTCATGACTACTTCCGTCTGCTGCGCTCCAAGCTGCACTGGGGGCGCGGCAGCCAGAGCCGCTTCGACGGCACCTCCGAAGCCTGAGTCGCCGCCATGCTGTCCACCGTCTCGGTCCGCAATTTCGCGATCATCGACGAAGTGTCGCTGGAGCTGGGTCCCGGCCTGACGGTGCTTACCGGCGAGACCGGCGCCGGCAAGTCGATCCTGGTGGACGCGCTGGGCCTGGCGCTCGGCGACCGCGCCGACGCATCGGCCGTACGCCACGGCGCCGAGCGCGCCGAGATCACCGCCAGCTTCGACCTGGCGACGCTGCCCGAGGTAGCGGCCTGGCTCACCGAGCAGGCGCTGGACGCGGACGGTGAATGCGTGTTGCGGCGGGTAGTCGGCGCGGAGGGGCGCTCGCGTGCGTGGATCAACGGCGCGCAGACCACCCTGCAGACGCTGCGTGAACTGGGTGAGCGGCTGGTGGACATCCACGGCCAGCACGAGCACCAGTCGCTGACGCGCCCCGGCGTGCAGCGCGAACTGCTGGATGCGCGGCTGCCCGAGCCCGCGCCGGCGCGCGCGGTGGCCGAGGCCTGGCAGGCCTGGCGCGTAGCGCTGGACGAACGCCGGCGGCTGGAGGGCGCGGGGCGTGACCGCGAACAGCGGCTCGACCTGCTGCGCTACCAGCACCGCGAACTGGAGGCCTTCGCGCCGCGGGCCGGCGAGGCCGCCGAGCTGGCGGCGGAATTCCTCCAGCTGGCCAACGCCGGCAAGCTCGCCGAGGGCGCCGGCGGCGCGCTGGAGCGCGTCTACGAGGGCGAGTCCGGTGCGGCACACGACGCCGTGGCGCATGCGGCGGAGACGCTCGCCGAGCTGGCCGAGCTCGACCCGCGGCTGGCGGCGCCCCAGCGCCTGCTGGCGGAGGCCGAAATCCAGCTCGCCGAGGCCGCCACCGAGCTAAGGCGCTACCTCGGCAACCTGGACATGGACCCGGCGCGGCTGGACGCGGTGCAATCGCGGCTGGAAGACATGAAGAGCCTGGCGCACAAGCACCAGGTCGTGGCCGAGGCGCTGCCGGAACGGCTTGCTGCGCTGGCCGCCGAGATCGAGGAGCTGGAGCAGGCCGAGGTGCGGCTCGGCCGTTCAGCGGAGAAGCTGGCCGCAGCCGAAGCGGAGTACCGCAAGGCCGCGGCGAAGCTCGGCAAGGCGCGCGCCGCCGCGGCCAGGGAGTTTTCCGCCCAGGTATCGGCGCTGATGCACCAACTCGGCATGCCGGGCGGACGCTTCGTGGTCGCCGTCGAGCACGACCCGCAGGCCGAGTGCGCGTCCCACGGCCTCGACAGCATCGAGTTCCTGGTCAGCGCCAACCCGGGCCAGCCGCCGGCGCCGGTCTCGAAGGTTGCCTCGGGCGGCGAGCTGTCGCGCATCAGCCTCGCCATCCAGGTGGCGGCCAAGAGCGACCATCCCATTCCCGTGATGGTGTTTGACGAAGTGGACTCGGGCGTGGGCGGCGGTGTCGCAGAAATCGTCGGGCGGCGCCTGGCCGAGATCGGCGAGCGCGCGCAGGTGCTGTGCGTCACCCACCTGCCGCAGGTGGCCAGCCAGGCGCGCCATCACCTCCGGGTGGTCAAGCTGACCGACGGCGAAGTGACGCGCACCACCCTCAAGGCGCTCACCGAGGCGGAAAAGGTCGAGGAGCTGGCGCGGATGCTGGGCGGCGTCGAGATCACCAGCACGACGCGCGCGCACGCCAGGGAAATGCGCAAGCGCGCCGCCCGCGAAGGCTGAGCCGCGCCGCGGGCGCTATCGGTCTGCCTTGGCGAGGTGCGGGCAGTTCTTGCGCGTGCAGTTGCCGTAGATGACCAGCGAGTGGTCGGCGACCGTGAAGCCGTGCGCGGCGGCCGCCGCTTCCTGGCGCGCCTCGATGGTGCTGTCCACGAATTCTTCGACGTGGCCGCATTGCTGGCAGATGATGTGGTCGTGGTGGCCACCGTCGTCCAGCTCGAACACCGCGCTGCCGCTCTCGAAGTTGTGGCGGCGTACCAGCCCCGCCGCCTCGAACTGGGTCAGCACCCGGTACACCGTGGCGAGCCCGATCTCGGCCTCCGATTCCAGCAGGAATTTGTAGACGTCCTCGGCGCTCATGTGGCGCTGCTGGTTGGCCTCGAGAATCTCGAGAATCTTCAGCCGCGGCAGGGTGACCTTCAGGCCGGCCTTTCTCAGTTCCTTCGATTCCATGCACGGCTCCCGCAGCAAGGACCAATCACTCTGGTATTATCGCCCACTGTCCGCCCCAGCACCAACTCCCGGGACCCCATGCCACGCCTGATCCAGATTGCTCTCCTTGCCTTCGTCGTAATGCTGGCCGGCTGCAGCTCGTCGCGAGGGTTCTCGCTGCTGCCCTACCGCATGAACATCCAGCAGGGTAATTACCTCGAGGCCAAGGACGTCGACCAGATCGAGATCGGCATGACCCAGAGCCAGGTGCGCTTTCTCATCGGCACGCCGATGGTCACCGACCCCTTCAACCAGGCGCGCTGGGATTACGTGTTCTTCTTCAAGGTGGGACGCACGCGCGAGGAAATCAGCAACCGGCTGACCATCTGGTTCGAGGACGATCGCGTGGCGCGCATCGACCGGCCGGATTCGCTCGACGAGACCGTGCCCATCGAAACGGGCTTCGACGGTTGAGCCGCTAGTCCTCGCCCGCGTCGTCGCGCCCGCCCTTGCCCATGCTCTTGCCGGCGGCCGCCAGCTCGCGGCGTGCCGCGCGCGGGTCCACCAGCAGCGGCCGGTAGATTTCCACCCGGTCGCCCGCGTTCAGCGGCCGGTCAGCCTTGCAAAGCTTGCCGAACACCCCGAGCCGGGTGTTGCCGAGATCGATCTCCGGGAACTGCTCCTCGATGCCGGACAGCCGCGCCGCCTCGATGGCGGTGGTGCCCGCGGGCACTTCCAGCTTGAGGATCAGCTGGCGCTCGGGGCGTGCGTACGCCACCTCGACCTCGATGGTGTCGTCGATGCTCACCGGCCGGCTCAGGAGGCCGCCACGCCGAAATAGCGCAACAGGCCGGTGGCGTGCAGGAACACCAGCAGCACGGCGGCCGGCGCCACCCAACGCGCCAGGAAACGCCAGCTGCGGTACATGCCGCCGGTGCCGATGTCGAGCTCCTCGGCGGTGGAGTTCTTGCACATCACCCAGCCGGCGAAGATGGTGATGAACAGCCCGCCGAGCGGCAGCATGATGTTGCTGGAGAGATGGTCCAGGTTCTCGAACAGCGTCCGGCCCAGCACCTTGAAGTTCTCCAGTTCGTTGAACGACAGGATGGTCAAAAAGCCGAGCGCCCAGACCACCACGCCGATGACGATCGCAGCCACGGCGCGGCTGCGGCCGCGGGTCTCGACCTTCCAGGCGACTGCGGGCTCGATCAGGCCGATGGACGAGGTCCAGGCCGCGAAGGTCAACAGCACGAAGAACAGGGTGCCGAACAGGTGGCCGCCGGCCATGTTGCCGAAGGCCAGCGGCAGCGTCTGGAAGATCAGGCCGGGCCCGGCCGCCGGGTCCAGCCCGTGGGCGAACACGATGGGGAAGATCGCCAGGCCGGCCAGCAGCGCCATTGCGGTGTCGGCCAACACCACGGAGATCGAGGTGTTGGCGATCGAGGTGCCCTCCGGCAGGTAGGCGCCGTAGGCCATGATCGCGCCCATGCCGATGCTCAGGCTGAAAAAGGCCTGGCCGAGCGCGGCCAGCATGCCCTCGCCGGTCAGCTTCGAGAAATCCGCCTCGAGCAGGAAATCCACGCCGCCGCGGAAATCGCCGTTGATGATGGCGTAGCCCAGCAGCGCCACCATGAGAATGGCCAGCGAGGGCATCAGGAAACGCACGGCGCGCTCCAGGCCGCGCTCCACGCCGCGCGCCACCACGAAAATCGTGAGCGTCATGAACAGCGTGTGCCAGAACGCCAGTACCTTCCAGTTGGACAGCATGCCGCCGAACAGGCCGTTGACCTCGTCGGCGCCGGCGCCGGAGAAGCGGTTCATGGCCGCGTGGCCGATGTAGGACAACGACCAGCCGGCGATTACGCTGTAAAAGGACAGGATGATGATGCCCGCGATCACGCCCATCACGCCGACCAGCGCCCAGCTCGGGCGGCTGCCCTCCTCCTCGCCGACGATGCGCATGGTCGCCACGGGATTGCGCCGGCCGCGCCGTCCGATGAGGATTTCTGCCATCATGATGGGCAGGCCGATCAGCGCCACGCACAACAGGTAGAACAGCACGAACGCGCCGCCGCCGTTCGCGCCGGCCACATACGGGAACTTCCATATGTTGCCGAGCCCGACCGCCGAGCCGCTGACCGCAAGGATGAAGGCCAGCCGGGACGACCAGAGGCCGTGCAGCGAGGTACGCTTGGCCATGAGGGCGATTACCGTGCGCTTTAAAAGGGCGGCGATTTTGGATTAAATCCCCCCGCCCGGCAACAGCGGGCGCCGTCGCGGCCCGGCTTTGCGACCCGACCACTCCCCGGAAAAGAACATGAGCACCGCCAAGAAAAAAGCCGCCTCCGGCACCGGGGGCTCCACCATCGCCCTGAACAAGAAGGCGCGCCACGACTATTTCATCGAGGAAAGCTTCGAGGGCGGACTGGTGCTGGAGGGCTGGGAGGTCAAGAGCCTGCGCGCCGGCCGCGCCCAGATCGCCGAGGCCTACGTCGTGGTGCGCGGCGGTGAAATCTGGCTGGTGGGCGCCAACATCACGCCGCTCAATACCGCCTCCACGCACGTCCATCCCGAGCCCGGCCGCAGCCGCAAGCTGCTGCTGAACCGTCGCGAGATCGACCGGTTGGTGGGGTCCGTGGAGCGCGCCGGTTACACCATGGTGCCGCTGGCGCTGTACTGGAAGAAGGGCCGAGCCAAGCTGGAGATCGGCCTGGCCAAGGGCAAGAAGCAGCACGACAAGCGCGCCACCGAGCGCGACCGCGACTGGCAGCGGCAGAAGGCGCGCATCCTGAAGCACTAGAGCTGCTTGAATTTGTTATCAGGAGCTTAACGGTCTTTCTTAAACCAGTTTGCGAGGTGAACTCATGGTCGCCATCACTCGCCTGATGAGCACCAGCCCGGTGACGGTCGAGCCGGACGATACGCTCGCGACCGTGAAAGAAATCTTCGACCGGTTGAAGTTTCATCACCTGCCCGTGGTGGAGGACTACAGGCTGGTGGGGCTGGTATCGGACCGCGACCTGCTGAAGGCCTTGAGCCCCCATCTCGGCTCGGCGGCCGAGACCGCCAGGGACCTGGCCACCCTGAACAAGCGGGTTCACCAGGTGATGGGACGCAACCCGGTCACGCTCCCCGCCACGGCCACCGTCTGGGACGCGGTGCGGGTGTTCAACCGCGACGGTGTGGCCTGCATCCCGATCGTGGATGACCGGCACCAGCCGCTCGGCATACTGACCTGGCGGGACGTCATGGGCGCCCTCGACCGCGAGGGCTGACCAGCGCGGCGACATGTTCGCCGAGTGCCAGCGAGGCCGTCAGGCCCGGCGAGTCGATACCGAACAGGTTCACCAATCCGGCGATGCCGTGCGCCGATTCGTCCTGGACGAGAAAGTCCGGGCTGTCCTCGCCGGGACCGACGAGCTTGGGCCTGATGCCGACGAAATCGGGCGACAGGTCCTCGTCGCGGAGTTCGGGCCACCATACCCTGATCGCGTCCGCAAATCTCCCGCGCAGGCTGTCGTCGAAACCATAGTCCATCCGCTCGACGAAGCGCAGGTCCGGGCCGAAGCGGGCGCGCCCGGCCAGGTCGAAGCCGAGATGCATGCCGAGCGCGCCCGGCACCGGCAGCGGGTAGATCAGCCGCGAAAACGGGACGCGGCGGTGCGCCTGGTAGTACTGCCCGGCGCCGTGCCAAAGGCGCGGCACGTACTCGGGCGCGAGGCCCGACGTGGCCGCGGCCAGCGCGGTTGCCCCGAGGCCCGCAGAATTGACGAGCCAACGGCAGCTAAGCCTTTCACCATCGGCAGTCTCGATCTCGAACAGCCCGTCGGACCGCCCGATGCGCGTCACGCGCGCGTGGCAGAGCAGCAGGCCGCCCGCCTCTTGCAGGTCGCCCGACAGCGCCATGACCAGTTCCGCCGAGTCGATGATGCCGGAGTCGGGAGAATGGATCGCGGCCTCGCAGCGTAGCGCCGGCTCCAGCGCCCGTACCGCCGCGCCATCGAGCCATTCCAGGCGGACGCGGTTTTCGAGACCGCGCTCGAACAGCCGGCGCAATGCGGCGGCCTCCCCGGGATGCGTCGCGACGATCAGCTTGCCGAGCCGCCGATGCGGAATGCCGCGCTGCGCGCAGTAGGCATACAGCATGTCGCGGCCGCGGCCGCACAACGTCGCCTTCAGCGAGCCGGGCGGATAGTACAGGCCGGCGTGGATTACGCCGGAGTTGCGGCTGGTGGTGGCTTCGCCCGGCCGGTCCTCGGCCTCCAGCAGCAGCGTCTCGATGCCGCAGCGAGCCAGCGCCGTGGCCACGGCCAGGCCGACCACGCCGGCGCCGACGACTGCACATTCGACGTCCGGGACGGCCACGCGTCAGACCACCGCCGCGGCGCGTGGCGGCCGGAACGACTGCTGCACCGCCAGCCCGGCGACGATGAGCCCGAGCCCGGCCCAGGTGGAGGGCAGGATCGCCTCGCCGACGAAGGCGCGGATGAAGAACAGCGACAGGAACGGCGACAGGAAGACCAGGTTGCCGATGCGCGAGGCGCTCTGCGTGAGCCGCAGGGCACTGAGCCAGAGGGCGAAGGCCAGCCCCATCTCGAACACGCCCACCCAGACCGCCCCGGCCAGGCCGCGCCAGTCCGGCACCGCCAGGCCGTCGGTCAGCGCACAGGCGAGCAGCACGAACGGCAGTCCCAGCGCGAAGTTGCAGAACAGCGCCACCAGGGGGTCGCGCTGGTCGCGCGTGCTGTAGATCCAGTACAACGCCCACAGCACGGTACTGCCGAGTGCCAGCGCGACACCGACCGGATTGGCGAACTCGAGCGCCAGCACTTCGCCGCGCGTCGCAATCACCCACACGCCGGCATAAGCCACCAGGCCGCCGACCACGTCCGCGCGAGTCAGCCGATGGCCGAGCAGCGGCACGGCCAGGATCGCCAGCGTGAACGCCCAGGTGTAATTCAGCGGCTGGGCCTCCTGCGCCGGCAGCCGGTCATAGGCCTCGAACAGCACGAGGTAGTAGCACAGCGGATTGACCAGGCCGAGCGCGAGCGAGCGCGAATAATCGCGCCGACTGCCGCGCAGCACCTCGGCCAGTCGCCCGGTCGCGACCAGCAGCGCGCCGAGCGTGAGCAACGAGACGACGCTCGCCCAGGCGAGCAACTGCACCGGCGAGAGGTACTGGAGCGAGAGCTTGAACGCGGTGGCGACGGTGGACCAGAGCAGCACCGCGCCGAGGGCGAGCGACAGCGCGCGCTGTTCGTTGCTGAGCGTCATCGTCTCTTCCAGCCAGGTCGAGCACGGCAGTCTAGCAGGCACGGCGGCGTGTCCGACCCGCGCGACCTGTTCCTGTTAAGGTTTGCGCGGGCCCACCACAAAATCCTGCGCGCACTTGGCGCACGACCGGAGTCAGTCGAATAAGCCAGGCAAATAGCCAAGCCAGGATACTGGCCACGGCCGCAGCCTTCGTCCTGCTGTGGAACTCCGGGTTCATCGGCGCAGCCTGGGGCCTGCCCTACGCCGGCACCTTCACCCTGCTGTTCTGGCGTTACCTCGCGCTGGCGGTGTTCCTGGGAGCGGTGCTCGCCTGGCGCCGGAGCCTGGCCTGGCCCGGCCTGGCGGCGGTCGGCCACGCCGCCCTCGTCGGGGTGCTGGCCCACGGTACCTGGCTGGCCTGCGTGCTGGTGTCGCTGGAGCGCGGCGTGCCCGCGGGAATCGTCGCCCTGGTGGTGGCATTGCAACCGCTCGCCACCGGCGCCCTTTCCGGGCTGGTCACCGGCGAGTCCACCAGCGCCCGGCAGTGGGCCGGCCTGGCGCTGGGCTTCGTCGGCGTCGCGGTGGCCGTCGGCGCGCGCATCGATTGGTCTGACACCGGCTCCGCTTTCGCCTACCTTGTGCCGCTGGGCTCGGTGATCGCCATCACCGTCGCGAGCCTGCTGCAACGCCGGCGCGAGGTGCTCGGCCGGCGCGACCTGCCGCTGGGCAGCGCCTTGTTCTACCAGTGCGCCGCCACCGCCCTCGTCTTGTTCGTGCCGGCCGTGGTTGTCGAAGGTCTGGCGGCCCGCTGGGCGCCGGAGTTCCTGGCCACAATGGCGTGGCTGATCTTCGCCGTCTCACTCGGCGCCTATGGCCTCATGTGGCGGCTGCTGGAAGACCTGGACGCCGCCCGCGTGGCCAGCCTGTTCTACCTCGGCCCGCCGGTCACCATGTTCATGGGCTGGCTCGCCTTCGGTGACCGCCTGCAGGCCACGGACCTTGCCGGCATGCTGATCGCCATGCTCGGCGTAATCCTGGTTTATCAGCGGCGCGAGCCGCGCAGGTCCAAGCCGTAGTATGCAATCGGGATGTCCGGTCGCTTGGCGATGGTCTCGTTGGCGCTCTTGACGCACTCGAAGCTCATGCCGAGGTGCTCGGCCACCTTGATCG
>DAOMOU010000036.1:0-14282 GCA_035444525.1 Gammaproteobacteria bacterium
GCCCGCTGCCGGCCGCGAACTGGTCCGCGGACATGAAGGTGTGCAGGTGCCAGCGTCCCTCGAAGTTCGGGCCGCGGTCGAGGCCGTGGATGCCGGAGACCACCGCGAACTCGGCCGGCTCCAGCAGCCGCTGCAACTCCTCGCGCGTCCAGGCATAGAAGCGACCTTCCTCGCCCTCGGAGTCCGCATCGAGACTCGACCAGTAGCCGCCCTCCGGCGCCTGCATCTCGCGCATCACCCATCCGGCGGTGCCGGTGGCGATCCGGCGAAACAGCTCCTCGTTGGTGACCGTCCAGGCCTGCGCATAAATCGGCAGCAGCTGTGCGTTGTCGTACAGCATTTTCTCGAAGTGCGGGATCATCCAGTGAGCGTCGACCGCGTAACGGCAGAATCCACCCCCGAGCTGGTCGTAAATGCCGGCCTCCGCCATCTGCTGCAGGGTCGAGGTCACCATGTAGAGTGCCTCGAGGTCCGGAGACTCGCCGAGGGCCGTGGTGCGCCAGTGACGCATCAGGCGCTGCAGGTTGGGCGGGTGCGGAAACTTGGGCGGGCCGCCAAAACCACCGTGCTCCCTGTCGAAGGTCTCGCCCAGCTCACGGCGTGCACGCCCGAGCGGCTCGCCGTCGAGCTCCGTGCCGCCGGCCTCGGCCGTGGGCGCCTCCCAGACCGCGGCGAAAGCCTCGCGCACGCCCTCGGCATGCTGGCGGATTTCCTCGCGGTGGTCCCGCCAGTAGGCACTGACGCGCTCGAGCAGTTCGGGAAAACCCGGCAGGCCGTGGCGCGGTGTGGGCGGAAAGTAGGTGCCGCCGAAAAACGGCGTCTGGTCGTCCGGCGACAGGAACATGGTCAGCGGCCAGCCGCCGTTGCGCTGGGTGATCATCTGGTGCGCCAGCTGGTAGATGCGGTCCAGGTCGGGACGTTCCTCGCGGTCCACCTTGATGTTCACGAACAGCTCGTTCATCTGCGCGGCGATGGCCTCGTCCTCGAAGCACTCGTGCGCCATGACGTGGCACCAGTGGCAGGCCGAGTAGCCGATCGAGAGCAGGATGGGCTTGCCCTCGCGGCGCGCCAGCTCGAGGGCCTGCGCATCCCATGGATGCCAGTCCACCGGGTTGTCGGCATGCTGGAGCAGGTAGGGGCTGGTCTCGTCGGCGAGACGGTTGCGACGTTCAGGCATGGGCAATCCCGGCGTTGGAATCGGGTAGACTTGCGCGCAACTATACCGGACCTTCCCCGGCACTTCTCCGGACGACCTTCCCTTGAATACGCCCGCCGCCGACATGCCGGAACTCAAGCTCAAGCCGCGGGAGGATCGCCGCCTGCGCGCCGGGCACCTGTGGGTCTACAGCAACGAGGTGGATACCGCGGCGACGCCGCTGAGCACGCTGGCGCCCGGCGCGATCGTCCGCCTGAGCAGCGCCGAGGGCCGTTTCCTGGGCTACGCGGGCGTGAACCCACACAGCCTGATCGCGGCGCGCATCCTGTCGCGGGACGCGGCCCATCCGCCGGACCGATCGCTGCTGGTGCATCGCCTGAAAGTCGCGCTGTCACTGCGCGAGCAGCTCTACGAGCACGGCTGCTACCGCCTGCTGTTTGCCGACGGCGACGGCGTGCCGGGACTGATCGCAGACCGCTTCGGCGACGTGGTGGTGCTGCAGTCGGGCACGGCCGCGATGGAGGCCATGAAGGGCGAGGTCGTGGACGCGGTGCGCAAGGTCATTGCGCCGGCGGGCATCCTGTGGCGCAACGACGCCTCGGGGCGCGAGTTCGAGGGCCTCGAGCGCTACGTCGAGGTCGCCCACGGGCAAGTGCCCGACCAGGTCACGGTCAACGAGGCCGGCGTCGAGCTGACGGCACCGATCCGTGCGGGCCAGAAGACCGGCTGGTTCTACGACCAGCGTGACAACCGCACACGATTCGGCCGTTACCGGCCGGCCAGCGTGCTGGACGTGTTTTCCTACACCGGCGCCTGGGGCCTGTCGGCCGCCGCGCACGGCGCACGCGCCACGCTGGTGGATTCCTCTGCCGCAGCGCTCGAACTGGCCGCTGGTGACGCCGACCGGCTGGGCCTCGAGGTGGAAGCCTTGCAGGGCCAGGCCTTTGACGTCATGAAGGCGCTCGCCGACGAGGGGCGCAACTTCGCGGCGGTGGTCGTCGATCCACCCGCGTTCATCAAGCGCCGCAAGGACCACAAGGCAGGGCTGGCCGCTTATCAGCGCGCCAACCAGCTCGCCATGCGCCTGCTCGGGCGCGACGGTCTGCTGGTGTCCTGCAGTTGCTCCTTCCACCTGTCGCAGGACGACCTGCTGGCCGCCGTCCAGCGTGCCGCCCGGCATCTCGGCCGCGTGGTGCAGGTGCTGGAGATCGGCGGCCAGTCGGCCGATCATCCCTCGCACCCGCTGATTCCGGAGACGCGCTACCTCAAGGCGGTATTCTGCCGGGTGCTCGCCGGCTGAATCACCGCTGGGGCGGATGAACCGGCTCCGGCTCCGGCGCCGCCTTCCAGCATCCTGCGCAGCGCGCCGAAGCGCCGGCGGTATTGCGCCGGCGTCATCGCAACCTTGCGCCTGAACAGGCGGCCGAAGAAGCTGGCGTCGGCATAGCCCACCTCGTTGGCGATGGCCTCCACCGGTGCGTCGGTGGTTTCCAGCAGGTGCTTGGCCTCCTCGATGCGCAGGGTGTGCACGTACTCCAGCGGCGGCATGCCGGTGGCGCGCTGGAAGCGTCGCTTGAAGGAGCGCTCGGACAGCCCGGACCTCTGCACCATGGCGCCCACCGGGGCATCCTCCTCGTAGTGCTGCGCCACCCACTCCTGGCAGCGGCTGATGACGGCATCGTCGCTCTGGCGCTTGCAGGACAGCGAGGCGAAGGGCTGCTGCCCGAGGTGGTGCCAGTCGATCAGGTGCAGGCGCGCGACGCGCATGGCTTCCTCCGCGCCGAGGTGCCGCGCGACGAGATACAGGGCGAGATCGTGCCAGGCCGTGCCGCCGCCGGCCATGATGATGCGCTGGTCATGGCCGGTGATCACCAGCGCGCGGTTCGGATGCACGCGCACCCGCGGGAAGCGGCGTGCCATGGCGTCGCAGTAGGCCCAGTGCACGGTGGCGTCGTGGCCGTCGAGCAGGCCGGCCTCGGCGAGCACCAGGCCGCCCGTGCAGGCGGTGGCGAGCGTCACGCCGTCGTCGTAGCGGGTCCGGATCCAGTCGCGCTCCGCCAGGTAGCGGTCGGCGAGGTCCTCGCCCGGCAACACGGCCAGGTCCGGAATGGCGATGACGTCCGGCCTGGGCGCGTCGGCGATGGCGCAGGCCGGTTCCACCGATAGACCGTTCGGCAAGGCCATGCGCCGACCGTCCACCGACACCACCCACGGGTTGATCCGGGATTCCGCGCTGCGTCCCTCGATCAATGCCGCCCAGTCGCGGCCTGCGGAGGCCAGCAGGTCGCACATGCCGTACAGCGTGGATGCCGTCGACTCCGGCATCGCCAGGATCGCCACCTGGAGCGCGGGTCCGTTTTCCTGCATGGCCGATTCGTCCGCTTGCTGCCCGGTTTGACTTTAGTCCATTGCGCGGTCGACGTGCACATTGCATCCCGTGCGGCGCCGGGGTGGCGCCCCGAGAGAGGAGTATCGACATGCCCACGCCATGGGAAATCCTGCTGGACCCCTTGTCATTGACCATCATCGGCCTGTTCGCCGGGCTCGCCACCTGGGAAGCGCTGGCGCCGCGCCGCGTGCTGCCGGCGATGCCCGGCTGGCGCCTGCGCGGCCTCGCGGCCTTTGCCGTGTTCTTCTTCCTGTCGTCCTACCTGCCGATGCTGTGGGACGACCATCTGGCGGCCTGGCAATTGTTCGACCTGAGCGGTCTCGGCGTCGCGGGCGGCGCGCTGGCGGGCATGCTGGTGAGCCAGTTGCTGGGTTACTGGTGGCACCGCGCCTTGCATCGCTCTGACACCCTGTGGCTCGGCCTGCACCAGATGCACCATAGCGCCGAGCGGCTGGATGCCTGGAGCGCCTACTGGTTCAGCCCGCTCGATATGGTCGGCTGGACCGCGGTCGGCAGCCTGGCGCTGGTGCTGGTGGTGGGCGTCGACCCGCGCGCGGCGACCCTGGTGCTGTTGCTGACGTCTTTCCTGGACATCTTCACGCATGCCAACGTCCGCACGCCGCGCTGGCTCGGCTACCTGGTGGCGAGGCCGGAGATGCACGCGGTCCACCACACGCGCGGCGTGCATCGCTACAACTTCGCCAGCCTGCCGGTGCTGGACATGCTGTTCGGCACCTACCGCAACCCACGGACCTGGGATCATCAGACAGGCTTCTACGACGGCGCCTCGCGGCGGGTGGGTGCCATGTTGCTATTCCGCGACGTGAGCCAGCCCGAAGGGCCTCCCAGGGAACCCGCCGAGGCGTAGCGGGACCGGGGCGGCACAGGCCCGCTGAGGGAGCTATGGCTTCGCCGAGCGAAGCGGGCCTGTGCCGGGGCGGTCCCGCGGTCCCGCGGTCCCGCGGTCCCGCGGTCCCGCAGTCGCGCGGTCCAGCGAGCGCAGTGCGCTGGTACACTACGGCGCCATGATTCCCTACCCGAACATCGATCCGGTCGCGATCCAGCTCGGCCCCGTGGCGATCCGCTGGTACGGCCTGATGTATCTCATCGGCTTCGCCATCGCGTGGTTCCTGGCGCGCCACCGCGCGAAGCAGCCGGGCTCCGGCTGGACGCCCCAGCAGATCGACGACCTGATCTTCTACTCGGCGCTGGGCGTCATCGTCGGCGGGCGGCTCGGCTCGATCCTGTTCTACAACTTCGACGCCTGGTTGCGCGACCCGGTGATGCTGGTGCGCGTGTGGGAGGGCGGTATGTCCTTCCACGGCGGCCTGCTGGGCGTGGTGCTGGCGATGTGGCTGTATGGCCGCAAGCTCGGCCGCGGTTTCTTCGCAATGACCGATTTCGTGGCGCCGCTGGCGCCGCTGGGCCTGGCATTCGGCCGGCTCGGCAACTTCATCAATGGCGAGCTGTGGGGCAAGCCCAGCGACGTGCCCTGGGCCTTCGTGGTCGACGGGGTGGCGCGCCATGCGTCGCAGCTCTACCAGGCCGCCCTCGAGGGCGTAGCGTTGTTTCTCATCCTGTGGTTCTTCTCCGCCCGTCGGCCGCCGCGCATGGCGGTGTCGGGGATGTTTGCGCTGGGCTACGGTGTGTTCCGTTTCCTGGTCGAGTTCGTGCGCCTGCCGGACGCCCACATCGGCTACCTGGCCTTCGGCTGGCTCACCATGGGCCAGCTGCTGTCCGTGCCGCTGATCCTGCTGGGCGCGGTGCTGCTGTGGCTGGCGTATCGTCCCGCGGCACGGGCGGCCTGATCGATGCAGCAGTACCTCGAGCTGTTGCGCCGGGTCCGTGGCGAAGGCCTGCAGAAAGGCGATCGCACCGGCACCGGCACCTTGTCCGTGTTCGGTCACCAGATGCGCTTCGATCTTGGCGCCGGCTTCCCGCTGCTGACCACCAAGAAGCTGCACATCCGCTCCATCGTGCACGAGCTGTTGTGGTTCCTGTCCGGCAGCACCAACATCGGCTACCTGAAGGAACACAAGGTCCGCATCTGGGACGAGTGGGCGACCGGGGAGGGCGAGCTCGGCCCGGTCTACGGCCGGCAATGGCGCGCCTGGCCGACCGCCGACGGCGGCGCCATCGACCAGGTGGCCGAAGCCGTCGACACCATCCGCCGGCGGCCGAACTCGCGCCGTATCATCGTCATCGCGTGGAATCCCGCCGAGCTGCCCGACGAGACCGTCAGCCCGCAGGACAACGTGCGCGCGGGCCGCATGGCGCTGGCGCCGTGCCATTGCCTGATCCAGTTCTGGGTGGGCGACGGCAGGCTGTCCTGCCAGCTCTACCAGCGCAGCTGCGACGTGTTCCTCGGCGTGCCGTTCAACATCGCCTCCTACGCGCTGCTCACGCACATGGTCGCGCAGCAATGCGACCTGGGCGTGGGGGATTTCGTATGGACCGGTGGCGACGTGCACCTGTACCTGAACCACCTGGAGCAGGCCGACCTGCAGCTGCAACGGAGCCCGGGGCCGCTGCCGCAGTTGCGGATTCTCCGCCGGCCGCCGTCGATTTTCGATTACCGCTACGAAGACTTCGAAGTGGTCGGCTACGAGGCGCGGCCGCACATTCCGGCGCCCGTCTCAGTCTGAGCCGGCGCCGCGGACGAGGTCGCTGGACCCGGGTCGTCAGCCGGCAGGCAGCGCTCTCAGGCGCAGTCCGTTGGCGTCCTCGATCCGCGTCGTGACCTCGATGCCTTCCCGTACACTCTGGGTGACGATACAGAATTCCTCGAACTGCGCCAGGATGCGATCGAGATTGCGGTAGTCGTCGGCGGCGTCGGGCAGGTGAATGGTCACCTCCGCGCGGGGAATGCGCCAGCGACCCGCCGCGTTGCGCTCTCGCACGGCCGTGACGGTGGCGCGCAGCCGCGCGGGCTCGTTGCGGAACTTCCGCATTGCGAACAGCAGGCTGGCGCTCAGGCAGTTGGCGATCGCCGCCAGCAGTAACTGCGAGGGATTCGGACCGCTGCCCTCGCCGAGCGGCGGCGGCTCGTCCGTCAGCAGTGGCTCGAGTTCAGCGCCCTCGAAACGGATGCTGAACTGGTAGTCCTGCTGTAGCTCGAGCGTGAGCTGTATGGATTGTGATTCGTCCATTTCAATGTCTCCGGCCGGCAAGCCCGGTGGAAGCGGCAGGGTGCGCGCGCAGAGGGCTCGTGGCCCGCTCGTGGTGGTCGGGGTGCCGTCAGTAAATATCAGCCTACACTAATATGGATGCCGGCCAGTCATCTGGTTCCTGGCACGATGTTAAGGTAATCGTCATCGGCAATGACGGCCGCGGATCGCCGGCATGCCGCCGCCCGAGGACGCCCACATGTCGATCCTGCAGCCAATGCTTTTGCCGATGCCGGAGATATCCCTGGTCGCCGCCGTCGCCGATAACGGAGTGATCGGCGCGGACGGGGGCATGCCGTGGCACCTGCCGGCCGACCTCACTCATTTCAAGCAGCTCACCATGGGCAAGCCTGTCCTCATGGGGCGGCTCACCTGGGAGTCCATCGGCAAGCCGCTGCCGGGGCGCCTGAATCTCGTGCTGACGCGTGACCCGGCCTGGCAGGCCGATGGCGCCCAGCGTGCTGCCTCGCTGGATGATGCCTTGCGGGCGGCGCAGCGATCCGGCGCGGTGGAGTTGATGGTCATCGGCGGTGCGGACGTCTATCGACAGGCGTTGCCGCGTGCGCACCGCATCTACATGACGCGAGTGCATGCCGAACCGTGGGGCGACACCCTGTTCCCCGAGCTCGAGCCGGGCGACTGGGAGGAAGTCGCGCGCCGCGAGCGATTGTCGGATGAGCGCAATCCATGGGATCTCACTTTCGTGGTGCTGGAGCGCGTCGCCGGCGACTGAGGGACCGCGGCGAGCGCCATGCTAGACTCCGGCCGAAACCCGGACGGGACGGCGAGTGAAGAACCTGCTGGCCGAATTGCAGCGACGCAACGTGACCCGCGTGGCGATGCTCTACGTCGTCGCCGCGTGGCTGTTACTGCAGGTCGCCGATGTCGGAATCTCAACCCTCGGGCTGCCGGAGTGGAGCGGCCGGCTGGTGTTGCTGCTGCTTGCGCTGGGCTTGCCCGTGGCGCTGGTGTTCGCCTGGGTCTACGAGTTGACGCCGGAGGGCATCAGGCGCGAATCCGAGGTGCCGCCGGCCGAGTCGGTGGTCGGCCAGACGGCCCAGAAGCTCAATGTCGCGATCATCGTGCTGCTGGTGATCGCCATCGCGGCCATTGCGCTGGACAGGCTCCTGCCCGGCGCGCCGTCGCCGGCGGAGGCCGGGGACACCGCAGAGACGCAGGCCGAGCCCTCGTCGCCCGGGGCTGCCGAAGCCGCGACCGTGGCGGCTGCACCCATGCAGGCCCCGGTCACCGAGACGAGCATCGCCGTGCTGCCGTTCATCGACATGAGCCCGGGTCGTGACAACGAGTACTTTTCCGACGGGCTGACCGAGGAGCTGCTGAACTCCCTGGTCAAGATCCGCGCGCTCCAGGTGGCCGGGCGGACATCTTCTTTCGCCTACAAGGGCCGCGACCTGGATATGCGGGTCATCGGTGACGAACTCGGCGTGGCGCACCTGCTGGAAGGCAGCGTCCGCAAGGCCGGCAATCGACTGCGCATCACCGCGCAGCTCATCAAGGTGGCGGACGGCTATCACCTCTGGTCCGAGACCTACGATCGCGAGCTCACCGACGTGTTCGCCATCCAGAGCGACATCGCAGAGCACGTCGTGGAGGCGCTGCAGATTACCTTGCTCGGCGAAGATGCAGCACGCATGCGGGCCGGCGGCACCACCGACGTCGAGGCTTTTAATGACTACCTGCAGGGCGTCTACCTGGCAAACCAGGGCTCGCGGGAGCAGTCGGTGCGGGCGGCGGTGGCGGCGTTCGAGAGGGCGCTCGCCCGGGATCCGGCCTTCGTGGACGCCTGGGTCGCCCTGGGGGCCACCATGAGCCACATGAACGCCAATGCATGGGAATCTCCGGAATTGGCGTGGGCACGGATCGAGGAAGCGGCGACCGAGGCGCGGCGACATGCGCCGCAGCTGGCGGGCGGCTACATGCTGGAGTCGTTGCTGCACGGCTTCCGGGATCGGCGGTGGATGGAGGCGATCGAAGCGATGCGCACAGCGGTGGCGCTGGAACCGGGCAATGCCAACCTGCTGCTTGCTTACAGCCAGCTTGCAAGCCAAATGGGCCTGCACGAGGAAAGCGTCCGCGCCGCACAGCGCGCCGTCGAATTGGAGCCGACGAATCTCACCCACCAGGCCTACCTGGGCAGGGGTCTGCAGTTCGCCGGCCGTTGTCCCGAGGCCGAGGTCGTGCTCAGACGGGCGATCGAGCGCGATCCCCGGTTTCCCCGTCCCCGTTATTACGCCGGCATCTGCCGTTACCTCGCGGGGGACCCTGAAGCGGCGCTCGCGCTGTTCGAGGCTGAGCCTTTGCCCTGGATGCGACGCGCTGGGCGGCCGTTGGCATTGCACGGGCTGGGCCGCCTGGATGAGGCCCAGGCCGCATGGGACGAGCTGGTTGCAGCTCATGGCGACACGGCGGCCTTCCAGAAAGCCGAAATCGCCGCGCAATGGGGTGACAATGAGCTTGTGTTCCTTAGCCTCGAGCGCGCCTTTGAGACGCGCGACGCCGGGCTGAACCTCCTGCTTGTCAGCCCCTTGCTGGCGCCGTTGCGCGACGACCCGCGCTACCTGCAGATGGTGGAGCGCATGGGCATGGCGCCGCTGCTAGAGTAGTGATGTCACGGCGGCCGCGCGGGCGGTCGTTCGACCCAGGGATGCGGCGGTGACCAGCGAAACACTCCAGTACGGCACGATGGCGCTCGGCCTGTTCGGCGGCCTGGCGCTGTTCCTGTTCGGCATGGAGCAGATGACCGTCGCGCTCAAGGAGGCAGCCGGCGGCCGCATGAAGTCGCTGCTCGCGCGGATGACGAAAAACCGCTTTCGCGCTCTTGCCGCCGGCGCCTTCACCACGGCAGTGATCCAGTCGTCCACCGTGACCACGGTGTTGACCGTGGGTTTCGTACAGTCCGGCCTGATGAGCCTGCAACAGGCCATCGGCATCGTCATGGGCGCCAGCATCGGCACCACCGTGACGGCGCAGATCGTCGCCTTCAAAGTCACCAACCTGGCGCTGCTGGCCATCGCGCTCGGCTTCCTGGCCCACACGGCAGCACGCAGCGAACGCCTGCGGCGCTACGGCACCATGGTGCTGGGCCTCGGCCTGGTGTTCCTCGGCATGAACCTGATGGGCGAGGCGATGGCGCCGCTGCGCGACTGGCCGCCCTTCGCCGCGGCGATGCAGCAGTATTCCTGGCCGCTGGCGGCGGTGGTGATAGGCGCATTGTTTACCGCCCTGGTGCAAAGCTCCTCCGCCACCACGGGCGTCATCATCGTGATGGCGGGGCAGGGCATGATTCCGCTGGAGACCGGCCTGGCGCTGGCGCTCGGTGCCAATCTCGGCACGACCATCACGGCGCTGCTGGCATCCATCGGCAAGCGGGCCGAGGCCGTGCAGACGGCGCTGGCTTATTTCATTTATAAGCTCGTCACCTCGGCCGCCTGGCTGTTGCTGCTGCCGACGCTGGCCGCGGCCATGCGGGTCGTCTCACCGACTTTTCCCGAGCTCGACGGCATCGAACGGCTCGGGGCCGAGACGCCGCGCCAGATCGCCAACGGCTACCTGCTGTTGAACATGGCGAGCGCCGCCGTGTGCATCTGGTTCACCGGGCCGCTGGCCCGCCTGGTAGAGCGCCTGCATCCGGGCCGGCCGGAGCCCGTGCCGACGGTGGAGCAGCCGAAGTACCTGGACGATGCCCTGCTCGATACGCCCGACCTGGCGCTCGACCGTGTCCGCATGGAGCTGGGGCACCTCGGCGAGACGGTGCTGCGCCTGCTGGGGCGCGGGCCGGCAATGGTATACGAAGGCAGGTCCGAGACCATCGACGAAATTCCGCGCCTGGACGGCGACGTGGACAGCCTGCATGACGCCATCATCAGCTACCTGGGCCGACTGTCGCAGCGGTCGATGAATGCCGCGCAGACCGAGCTGCTGCACGACTACATGGCGGCGGCCGGATTGTTCGAGTCCATGGGCGACATCGTGGAGATGAACCTGTCGCACGCGGCGCGCATCCGGCTCGCCGCCGGGCTCGAGGTCAGCGCAGCGACCCGTGAAGTGATCGGCCAGCTGTGGGACAAGGTGTACTGGAGCGTCGGCCAGGCCGCGCGCGCAGTGGCATCCTCGTCAGAGGAAGCGGCTCACGCCGTCATCGAGTCCAAAGACGAGGTCAATCGCCTGGTGCGCGCCGCCGAGCTGCACCTCGCGCGTCGCCTGAGTGCGTCGGAGGCGCATCGGCTGTCGCTGTTCCGCATCGAAAGCGACATGGTGGAGGCCGCCAAGCGAATCCACTATTTTGCCCGCCGGGCGGCCAAGCGCATGGTCGAAATCGACATGCCGGCCGAGCCGGACCGGGGGCAAGGCGAGCCGCCCGATCCGGCCGGTCCGGTGGCTACAGGGAGCGGAGGTGCGCCACCATCCGCTTGAGCATGTCGGCGTCCGGCAGCCTGCCCCGGGCCGCGCCCATATTGTCGATCATGTGGCGCGCGCGGCTGGTGGCCGGGGTGGCCGCGGTCACCGCCGGGTGCGCGAGCACGAACTTCAGGAAAAACTGCCCCCAGGATGCGGCGTCGAATTCCGCCGCCCATGCCGGCACCTCGTGCCCCCGCACCCGCTCCCAGAGACGCGTGCGCCCGAAGGGCGCGTAGACCAGCACGCCGATGCCGCGGTCCTGCGCCAGCGGCAGGATGGTTTCCTCCACCGCCAGGTTGTCGATGGCGTAGTCGATGCCGATGAAGTCCAGCGGTTCGCTGCGCATCACTTCGATCAGCCCGGCGTACTGCGCGGGGAAGGTGGTCGTCACACCGATGTAGCGGACCCGGCCCGCCTCCTTGTACTCCTTCAACAGGCCGAGCTGGGTCGGCACGTCCGCCATGTTGTGGACCTGGATGAGGTCGATCGTCTCGCGGCCGATACGCCGGAAGGATTCCTCCAACTGCGCCTTGGCTGCGGCTGGATCCGCACGGCCCCCGTCCCGTCCGGCCACGTTGAGCTTGGTCGCCCAGAAGACCTTCTCGGTCAGCCCGAGCTCGCGCGCGATGGCACCCGCCACCTGCTCGGAGGCGCCGTAGGACGGCGCGGTATCGAAAATCGTGCCGCCGTGCTCGAGCATCGCGCCGATGACCTCGCGCAGCGCCGAGACGTCTTCGCTGCGTGCCACCGCGGCGAAGGTCGCGGAGCTGCCCAGGCCGACCGCGGGCACGCGTTCGCCGGTGGCAGGAATCTTCCGGGTGATCGGTTCCAGCGCCCGCTCGGCCGCTGCCAGCAGCGGTCGCGGCACGGCCAGCGCGGCGCCGGCCGCGAGCGATAATTGCAGGTATTGGCGTCGTGTCAGCATGTCTTGCTACCTCCCGTGTTCCATTCTTTCGAGTCGGTCGGGCGCGACAGGTTCCGTCCCGCCGGCCAGCCGGCGCTGCATCCTGCCCAGCCACATACCGAGCACTGCCCATGCGACGGCCAGCGGGACGGCCACGCTGGCAAGTGCGACCAGCCCCCAGCCGAGCCGGCCGAGCAATCCCTCGGCCTGGGCCCCGACCACGTCGCCGCCGCGATAGATGAAGGTGTCGATGAATGCCTTTGCCTTGTACTTCTCTTCGCGGCTGACGACCGTGTAGAGCGTCTCCCGGGTCGGGCGCATGATTGCGCGTTGCACCGCGCGGAAGGCGGCCTCGAACGTGATCAGTGCTGCGAGTGACGCGACCAGCGCCAGCCCGATGAAGCCCAGCGCCACGGTCAGCGGGAGCAGCGCCATGGTCAGGGGCACGTCGAGCCGGCGCATCAGCCGGCCGGTGACCAGCGCCTGCAGGACCAGCGTGGCGGCCTGCGTAATCACGTCGATGCGTGCGAACCAGGCAGTGCGCAGGTCGATGTCGTCTCCCAGCGCCGCCACCATCTGCAGGCGAGTGAAGTAGATGAAGGTGGAGATGACGGCCAGGATCAGTGCATAGGCAGCGATCCCCGTGAGGTAGCGCGAGCGCAGCACGGCGCGGACGCCCTCCCAGGCACTGCCGCCGATGACGGCTTGCTCGTCGACCACGGGCACCATTTCCGGGGTGCTCGGTTCAGCGGCGTCGGGACGATGCGGCTGGGTCTGTGCGACCGCCAACGCCGCGCCGAGAGCGAGCACCAGGAATGCGGTCGAGACGAGTAGCAGCGCTGGCGTACCGACCGATTGCACCAGCATCGCCGCCAGCCAGGGGCCGAATATGGCGCCCGAAGTTCCGCCGACCGCGATCAACGGGAAGAAGCGCTTGCTCTGCTCGAGCGAGAAGCGGTCCGCCATCAGTGCCCAGAACAGCATGGTGATGAACAGGTTGAACACGCTGAACCAGACGTAGAACACCTGGCCGCTGGTCACACCGACAGCCGCGGGCGCCGCGGTCAGCAGCAGGTAGAAGCCGACCAGGCTGAATGCGAAAAAAAGATAGGTGGCCGAGATGAACTGCAGGCGGCGGAAGCGACTGACCAGCAGTCCGAACACGGGGTTCACCAGCAGGGTCACCACCGCAGTGCCCATGAAGAGCCAGCGCACGGCCTCGATGCCGCGCTGCATCCCGAGGGCCTCCCGGGCGGGCCGCAACACCATCAGGGCCGTCAGCACGCAGAAAAAGAAGGCCGCAGCGGCGAGGACCGGGATCCGTTCCTCGCGGCGCACGTTGAAAATCCTCGCGACCGGATCGATCATGACGCCGCAGCATGCCCCCCGGCTGCCGGCCATGTCCAGCATTGCGGCCCGCTGGCGGCTGGGTGTACAGCTTAAGTACTTGCCGCAGATTTGCGCCGGCGATGCGCCATCGGGGCGCGGCTGGTGTTATATGTACCGGCTCGACAGGGGTGGGCAAGATCGACATGGCGATGGAAGGCATCCGGCTGGTCTGGAAGGACAGTTTCAACTCTGGCCATGCGCTGATCGACAAGCAGCACCGCGGCTTGTTCGAGCTGGCCAACGAGTTGCTCGACGCCATGCATGCAGCCGCGCCGCGCGACGAAGTGCTGAAGGTCGTGGACCGCCTGCTGCACGATATCGCCAGGCATTTTGCCGACGAGGAAGAATTGCTGGAGCGTGCGGGCTACCTGTCGCTCTACGAACACTCGCGTGAGCACGCCGCGCTGGTGGGCAAGGCCCGCATGCTGGCCGATGCCTTCCGGCAGGGCACGCTGCACATTCGCGAGTTGTTCCAGTTCCTCGCCTATGACGTGGTGACCCGGCACATGCTCGGCACCGACCGTCATTTCTTCCCCTACATCAACGATCAGCCCTGAGCGGCGTCCTTCGCTTTCTTGAGCGTCAGCGCGGCCTTCAGGCCCTTTTCCCGGATGGCGCGCACCGCCACGCGCCGCTGCGTCGAGACGTGGAAGCGCCGGCCGTGGCGGCGCAGCAGCCGCTCGTCGATCTGCAGTCCCAGCCCGGGTGACTGCGGTACTTCGATGGTGCCGTCGGCACGGACCTCGATCGGCGGCATGATGCCCTCGCGCGCGGCCGGCACGAAGCCTGGCGGCTCGTAGGGAAACTCGATCAGCTTGCGCCGCTCCCAGGCGGCGAAGGCATGCAGGTTGACCACCA
>DAOMOU010000037.1:0-13804 GCA_035444525.1 Gammaproteobacteria bacterium
ACTTCCTGGGCATGGGCTGGAGACCTCACTCGGGAATGTGGATGGTACCTTCGGCGACGGAAACGGCTGTCCCGCCGACGCGCACGACCGTGATGGCGCCGCTCTTGAGTTCAACCTCGATCATCAGAGCGCTGGGGCGCCCCATCTCGATGCCCTGTTCGATCTGGATGGTGAAGATGCCATCCTTGAGCCCGAGCCGGGGAACCAGCCAGCCAGGAAAGGCAGTGGCCGCGGATCCGGTGGCCGAGTCTTCGGGAATCCCGATGCCCGGCGCAAACATGCGCGCCCGGTAGCGCGTCCCGTGCGGGCCGTCCAGCGGCGCCACCAGATAGACCTGGTCGGCCCAGGAGTCCTTGAGAATTTCGCGCCAGCGATTGAAATCCAGCTCGGCGCGCGCCAGTGCATCCGTATCGCGCACCGGAACTACCAGGTACGGCACGCCTGCCGACACCATGGCGGGACCCCAGCCGCCTGCCAGCAGGTCGGTGGTGCGCAGCGAGATCACTGCAGCCAACGCGTCGGCCGGCGGCGGATTCGGTCCCTTCTCGGGCAGCTTGGCGGCCCACAGCCAGGCGCTCTTCAGGTGCTTCTGCTGGCGCAGCGTGACGCGCACGGGTCCCACGCCCTCGCCGAACACGAATTCGGTGTCGGTCCAGCCCTCTTCGGCCAACGCCAGCGCCGCTCCCACGGTCGGGTGCCCGGCAAACGGCAGCTCGCGTGTCGGGGTGAAAATCCTGAGGCGGTGCGTCTCCCCCTTGTTGCGGGGCGGCAGCACGAAGGCCGTCTCGGACAAGTTGAACTCGCGCGCAATCAATTGCATCTGCCGCCCGTTGAGGCCTTCCGCCTCCGGCAGCAGCGCCAGCGGATTGCCGCCGTAAGCCGTATCGGTGAAGACGTCGAGGATGCGATAGCGCCTGAGGTGCCGGCTCACTGGCGTTGTCCCTGTGCGCGGTGGTCGGCCTGGTGTCGCCGCAGCAGCCAGACCGGTACCGGCAGCATCAGCAGGCTGCCGGCCACCACCAGCGCGATGCCGATGCCCGGGAACTGCAGGAACGCCGGCACCAGCTGTGGCCCGGCCTGCAACAGGTCAAGGATGCCGATCGCGACCAGCACGGCGCCGACGGCGTCGATGAACAGCAGGCGCAGCGGGATGCGTCGCCGGTGCAGGTCCACGGCGTGCTTCACGAACGCGCCTCGAGAAACCTGGCTGCAACCCAACTCGACCAGGCGGCGATGGTCATCGACGGCGGGCCGCCCGGCGCCGCCGGCAAGGCCGCGGCATCCAGCACGAACAGGCCGGGATGGCCGTGAACCTCACCACCTGCATCAGTAACGCCCTCCGTGCCGCTCGCCCCCAGCACCGCGCCGCCGAGCGGATGGACGGTGAACGGCCGTCGCCGCACGCGCAATTTCTTGCCCGAGGCCTCCGCCAGGCCTCGAAAAATGGCCTCGGCTCGTCCGTATACGGGGCTGGCGTCGCGGTCGTAACGCACCCGCAACCGTCCACGCTGCAGGCTCACCCGCCCGTCGGCCTGGTCGGCACCCATGCTGACCACCATCACGCCGCGACGGAGCTTGCGCCGCAGCGCCTCGGGCATCGGCAGTCGATCCAGGCCGATCAGCCCGATTTCAATGAGCAGGGGATCGTCGGCTCTGGCGCCGTCGCGCAGCGCCATAGTTCCATGACTGGGCAGCCCGCGGCTGAAATCCGCTTCCGCGTCGTCGAGCGCCCACCAGCCGACGCAATCGCCGTTGGTGCCGAAGCGTCGCCCGAGGACGGGCATCCCGTCGAGACCGCGCGCCTCATCGCGGCTCACCAGCAGCAGCCGCAGGGTGTTCATGGTGCCGGCGGCCAGCATCACGTGCTCGGCGTAGAAGGGCTCGATCCGGCCCGTGTACAGGTTGCGGGTCTGGACGCAGTAGCGCGCCGCATGGGTCTGCCGGCACAGGTGCACCGAGACCGCCTCGTGCAGGTCGAGCACCCGCAGTCCGCGGCGCATCGCCGGCGCCAGGAACGCGAAGTCCAGCGTGGTCTTGGTGCCGAAGCGCGAGCCCAGCACCCCGCCGTCCTTCCAGTCGGCCTCGCGGCGGCGGATGCCCTCGCCCCAGTCAATCTCGCGGCTGGTGCCCGGCGTCTCGGGGAACTGCACCGCATGCGCCGGGCGCTGCAGGGTGTCTTCGGCACGGAACAGGCTCGAGTCGCGGTACCGCTGGGCGGTCAGGTTGGGTATGGCGTCCTCCAGCCGGGGCGGGCGGCCGCCCATCTCGGCCATGACGCGCTCGTAGTGGGGCGCCATGGCGGCGTCGGACACCTCGGGATGACGGCCGTCCCAGTAGCGTTCCACACGGGGCCGGTCGTTGAGCGCCGTGTAGACGTGGCTGCCGCCGCCGACTCCTGAGGAACACAGCACCGAGACGTCGCCGGCCGAGAACAGCTCGAACAGCCCGTAGCGAGACTGCGACAGGCCGTTGCGCGGCAGGAGCCGCGCGTTGACCCGCTTCAATCCCCTGGTCAGCAGGCGGGCGCCGGCCGGGTAGGGAATCCGGTTGGGGATGCCCATGGACTGCACCGGCAGGGTGTCGCGCCACGGGCCGCGCTCCAGCAGCGTGACATCCACGCCGGCCTCGGCCAGCCGCGCGGCCGCGATGCTGCCCCCGAAACCGCTGCCGATGATCAGCACCTCGTGTACGCGGGCCATCCGTCCTCCTTGGATGTGAAGAATATACGCGAATGCGCGTAGAATCAGGCAGTCGCGCGATCAGGGGGGGTGAACGTCACCCGGCAGGGCCGCCAAGAGCCCGCCTCCGGGTTTTGCGCGCAGGGAGGAGAGTACGGCCGGTCTGTTTGCCGAGTTGAGGCGCCGCAACGTGTTCCGTGCCGGGCTGGCATGGCTGGCGCTCGCTTGGCTGCTGATCGCCATCGCCGACCTGCTGTTCCCGGCCTTCGGTTTTCCCGACGCGGTCGTGCGCTGGCTGATCATCGGCCTGGCGCTGGCGCTGTTGCCGGTGATGCTCTTTGCCTGGCTGTTCCGGCTTACGCCCGACGGCCTCAGGTTGCGCCGCGGCCCACAGGGGGACGACCCGGTCACGGCACGCGCCGGCCGGCGCACCGACCAGCTCACCCTGGTGCTGTTGCTGCTCGCGGTGGGCTTTTCGGCCGTCAAGCAGTTCGTACTGCCGCAGCGGGTCACGCCGCCGACCCAGGTGCAGGCGCCCGCGCCAGCCCCGGTCCCGGCGCCCGACCCGCGGCCGCCGGCTCCGCCGGGTCCGGTGGACCCGCTTTCCATTGCGGTGCTGCCATTCGCCAATCTCAGCCCGGATCCCGAGAACGCCTATCTCGCGGACGGCATGGCGGAGGAGATCCTCAACGTGCTGGCCCGCGTCGAGGGACTGAAGGTCGCCTCGCGCACCTCATCGTTCTCGCTGCGCGACCAGCGGCTCGGCTCGCGCGAGATCGGTCGCCAGCTCGGCGTGGCGCACGTGCTCGACGGCTCGGTGCGCAGGCAGGGCGAGCAGCTGCGCATCACCGCCCAGCTGGTGGCCGCCGCAACTGACCAGCAGCTCTGGTCGGGCACTTTCGACCGGCAGCTGACCGACATTTTCAGCCTGCAGGAGGAGATCGCGCAGGCAATCACCGATGCGCTGGCGGACACGCTTGGCGTGCGCAAGGTGGAGGTACGCCAGGCCACCGCCGATCTGCAAGCCTACGAGCTTTACCTGCGCGGGCGGCAGCTGTTCGCCCAGCGCGGCGCCAACCTGGCCGCGGCGCGCGAGCTGCTGGAGCAGGCGGTGGCGCGCGATCCCGGCTTTGCGGAGGCGTGGGCCACGCTGGCGGGCGCGCTCTATGTCACGCCCTCCTACTCGTCGGAGCTTTCCGGCGACGAGGCGGTGGGGCGTGCCCGCGCCGCGGCCGAGCGCGCGCTGGCATTGCTGCCGGGCCAGCCCGACGCGCTGGCCGTCAGCGGGCGGATCGCGGCGGTGCGCGGCGATCGCGTCGCGGCCGCCGAGCTGATCGAACGCGCCCTCGAGTCGGACCCGAACAATGCCAACACCTGGACCTGGCGCGGGCTGGTGCTGATCGAGACCGGGCACATCGGCGCCGCGCGGGAGGCTTTCGAGCATGCCATGCGGCTCGATCCGCTGAGCGGCATCCACGTCGGCTGGCTGGGCACCGCGCAGCTGTTCGGCGGGGAACACGCGGTGGCCGAGGCGAACCTGAAGCGCGCCCATGCGCTCGGCTGGCGTGGTCCCGCCAGCTTCATGCGCCTCAAGCTGGCGTTGGCCGGCGAGCCGGGCGCCGATGTCGCCCGCCGCTTCGAGGACTGGCTGCACGACGACGGCCGCATTGCGCCCGAGCATCGCGCCACGCACGAAGCGGTGCTGCCCGCCATCCGTGAACCGGCGCGGCGCGAGGCGGCTCGCGCGGCCATTGATGCGGCCGTGCAATCCTGGCCCGAGAACGAGTGGGCGCAGCTCTACCTGTTGGCCGGGCTGCCGGACGAGGCCATCAACGAGGCGCTGCGGCCCAAGCCCGTTTCCGGCCAGATCCTGCTGATGCTCATATGGTCGTCCGTGGACCGGGCATTCCGCGAGCATCCGCGCTTCATGGAGTTGGCGGCGCGCGACGGACTGACCGCTTTCTGGGACCGCTTCGGCGAGCCGGATTTCTGCCGGCGCACCGCGGGGCCGCCACCAGGGATGGAGTGCGAGCGATGAGTGAGCCAACCTCGCTATGGGCGGAGCTGAAGCGCCGCAACGTGGTGCGTGTCGCCGCCGCCTATGCAGTCATCGCCTGGCTGCTGATCGAGGTCAGCGACACCATCTTTCCGCGGCTGGGCTTGCCCGAGTGGACGGTCACCCTGGTGATCGCGCTGCTGCTGCTCGGCCTGCCGCTGGCGCTGTTCCTGGCGTGGGCCTTCGAGCTGACGCCGGAAGGGATGAAGCGTACCGACGACTTGACCGGTGATTCGCCGGCGCCACGCACAGGCTGGCGGCGCACCGATCGGCTGATCGTCGTCGCGCTCCTTGCGGTGATCGCGCTGCTGGTGGGCGAACGCTTCTGGCCCGGCGACCGACCCGGCGCGGAGTCACCTGCAGCGGGCGAGGTCGCGGAGACGCCGCAAGCCGACGCGCCGGCCCGCTCGATCGCCGTGCTGGCCTTTGACGATCTAAGCCCGCAGCGTGACCAGGCCTATTTCGCGGAGGGAATCTCCGAGGAGCTGCTCAACCTGCTGGCCCGCATCGAGGGCTTCAAGGTGGCAGCGCGCACTTCCTCGTTCAAGTTCCGCGGCGCCAATCTCGACATCGGCGAGATCGGTCGCGCGCTGAACGTCGAGACGGTGCTCGAGGGCTCGGTGCGCAAGTCCGGCAACCAGCTGCGGGTCACCGCCCAGCTGATCAACGTCGCGGACGGCTTTCATCTCTGGTCGCAGAGTTACGACCGGGAATTGTCGAACATCTTCGCCGTGCAGGACGAAATTGCCACCGCCATCGTGGACGCGCTCAAGCTCAAGCTGGACCTCGGCGCCGCGACGGCCGGGCGTACCCGGGACACGGCCGCCTATGACCATTACCTGCGCGGCCGGCAGCTGGGGCGCCAGCCGACCCAGGCGGGCCTGCTGCGGGCGGTGGAGGAATTCGAGAGAGCCATCGCGATCGATCCCTCGTTCGCTGCGGCCTACGCCGGGATCGCGGACGCCTGGGTGTGGCTGGAGGACTATGGCGGTATCCGCTCGGCGGAGGCCTTCCCCAGGGCCGAGCAGGCCGCGCGCCGCGCGCTCGAGCTGGACCCGCAGTCGGCCGAGGCGCACGCCGCCATGGCCTTCGTGCTGGATCGTTACCACCGGGACAAGCCCGCCGCCCGTGATTACTTCGAGCGCACGCTCGAGCTCAATCCCAACTACGTGAATGCTTACAACCTGTACGGTGACACGCTGCGCGACCTCGGCGACTACCCGCGCATGATCGAGGTCCACCGCAAGGCGGTCGAGCTCGACCCGTTGTCCTATTTCATGAAAACCCGCCTCGCCTCCAAGCTGATGGGCGCCGGCCAGGTCGAGGAAGCCGAAACCATCATCGCAAGCGTGTTCGAGGATTTCCCGGGCAATGATTTCGCGCACGAGGAAATGGGCAACCTGGAACGCAACCGGGGACGGCTGGCCGAGGCGGCGCGGCATTTCCGCATCGTGCACTTCGCCCGCCCCGGCGATCCCTTTGCGGCGGCGCAGCTCGCCCAGATCGGCGTCACCGTCAACGAACCGGCGATGGTCGAGCAATGGATCGCGGCGGCCCGAAAGTGGGGCGCCGATAATCGCTGGGAGCTGTCGGCGCGGAGCCGGGCGGCCTTCTGGCGGCAGGACTGGGAGGAGCTCGGCCGGGTGGCGAACCTGGTGGGGGGCGACAACGGTGCGCTACTGCGTGGCATGGCGGCGGCGCGCCAGGGCAGCTGGCCCGAGGCACGGCAGCACCTGCTCGATTCGCTTCGCAACCGGGCGCGCCTGGAGGACGGCAGAGTTCCGCTTAGCCAGGCCCAGGCGCTGGTCGAGCTCGGCTGGGTCGAGCAACAGCTTGGGCTGGCGGACTGGCAGCAGGCGCTGGCGGATGCGCGCCAGCCGCTCGAGCGCTTGCCCATCGCAGGCGGTGGACACATCCAGGGCGATTTCAACCAGCTGTACTTTCTCGTCTCGCTCCACGTGCTCAGCGGTGACGAGGCGGCGGCGCTGGACGTGCTGCGCGGCATGGCCGAGAGCGGCTTCGTGGAGCACTGGCTGATCGAGCAGGAGCCGGTGTTTGCCGGCTGGCGTGACACCGACGCTGTGCAGGCGCTGCTGCAACAGATGCGCGACACCGTGGCCGCCGAGCGCGCCAGGCTGGCCGGCATGGAAATCCTGCCTTGAGCGGAACACCCTCGATCTGGAACGAGCTCAAGCGACGCAACGTGTTCCGCGTGGGGGCCGCTTACGCGGTGATCGCCTGGTTGCTGATCCAGGCAAGCGATATCGTCTTTCCACGACTCGGCCTGCCGGAATGGACCGTGACCCTCGTGATTGTCATGGTGGCGTTCGGCCTGCCGCTCGCGCTGTTCCTGGCCTGGGCCTACGAAATTACCCCGGCGGGCATCCGGCGCGAGACGCCCGCGGACGCACCGGTTCCGGTGCCTGCGGCTGATTCGACCGCGCGCAGGCTGGATGTGCTCGTCATCGTGTTATTGCTGGTGGCGGTCGCCCTGCACCTGGGCGATCGACTGCGAAGCGGTGAATCGTCGTCGCCATCACAGGCAGGTCTCGACGAATTCACCGAGCCCCTGGTGGTCGTCCTGCCGTTCGAGAACCTTGGCCGTTCGGACGACGAGTACTTCGCCGACGGGATCACCGACGAGATCATCCAGCGCCTGGTGAAGGTCGAGGGACTGAGAGTCATCGCGCGCGCCAGCGCAATGCGCTACAAGGGTAGTGGCAGGAACCATGCCGAGATCGCAGCGGAGCTCGGGGTGGACTACGTGCTGGACGGCACGGTGCGTTGGGCACACCTGCCTGATGGCAGCAGCCGGGTACGCATCAGTCCACAACTGTTGCGCATGCCGGGCAGCACGCCGCTGTGGGCTGAAGCCTTCGAGGAGCCGCTCATCAACGTGTTCGAGATCCAGGCGGCGATCGCGGAGCGCGTAGTGGACACGCTCGGCGTGACGGTTCTCGAGACGGAACAGCAGGCTTTGCAGGCCGGAGCCACTGCCAACCTTGATGCTTACCAGCACTACCTGGAAGGCCGTTTCCTGGCCAACAATCGGTACAGGCTTGGCAACGTCAGGGCACTGGAAAACGCGATCATCCAGCTTGAAAGGGCGCTGGAGCTGGATCCGCTGTTCGCCGACGCCTGGGGCTTCAAGGCATCGGTCCTCGCTACGCTGAATACCATCACGGTGGGTTCTGACGAATACTCTTACGACGCTGGGGCGTTGAACGAGCGGGCCCTTGCTGCGGCCGGACGCGCGATCGCGCTGAATCCGAGTCTCGCCGAGCCGTACGCGGCGCGAGCACTCGTGTACATGCAACAGCTCAACTGGGTCGAGGCGGAGCAACAATTGCAGAGGGCGATCGAGCGTGAGCCGCGCCACGACACTACGCTGGTACGCTACGGAATGCTGCTGGTGTCAGTGGGTCGCGCAGACCAGGCGATGGAGGTCCTCCAGACTGCCTCGCGCCTTGACCCGGTCAATGCATCGACGGCCCACTGGCTGGCAGATGCACTGCGCATCAGCGGGCGCCTGGAGGAAAGCAGGAAAGAGGCCCAGCGCAGCTTGGAACTTGGCATGCAAGTGTCAGGAATCGGGATCTATACCTATTACCTGCTGCAGGAGGACTGGGACGGCGCCAGAAACTACCTGGCAGAAAATCTTCGCGCACAGGGCATCGCTCCCGACTTCGTCCCCGAGTTAATCGAGGCCGTCCGTGATCCGGACAGGATTCCAGCAGCACTGCCGGCGATCGACGCGGCCGCCGGCAGGTACCCTCGGTTTGAATCAATGAAGTACGCCTACCTGTATGACCTCGAGGATCCTGTCCCGCTGTTCGATGCCGTCGACGAGATGATCGAACGCGGGGACGGGATGTATGCCTTCTGGCGCATGTGGGAGCCCCAGTTCACCCACCTGAGAAACCACCCGAGGTTCCGGGATATCGCGCGGCGCGCCGGTTTGCTGGACTACTGGCGCCAGGTCGGGTGGCCGGACCGGTGCCGGCCGCACAACGAGGGTTTCGCGTGTGATTGAAATGGCGTCTGGGCGCGCGAAGGTCGTCGAGGGGTAGTTGCCATGAGCTTCTATGCCGAGCTCAAACGACGCAACGTGTTCCGCGTGGGAATTCTCTACACGGTTGTGGCGTGGCTGGTGATCGAGGTCGCGGAGACCATCCTGCCGCTGTTCGACGTCCCCGCTGGTGTGTTGCGGGGTCTGATCGTGCTGCTGGTGCTCGGCTTCGTGCCGGCGCTGGTGTTCTCGTGGATATACGAGTTCACCCCCGCAGGACTGAAGCGCGACTCGGGGGCTGCGCCAGGCTCGGCCTTCAATGCTGCGACCGGGCGCAAGCTGAACGTGGCCACCATCGTCGCCGCGGCGCTGGCGGTCGGGGTCATCGCGCTCGACCGGCTGTTGCCCCAGTCGGCTGATACGGCTCCCATGATCGATACGGTGGAAACCGGGGTCAGAGACACATTTTCCGCGCCCGCGGAAAATGTGTCTCTGACCCCGGTTTCGGCCCCGGTTTCGCGGTCCATCGCGGTGCTGCCGTTCGTCAACATGAGCACGGACCCGGAGAACGAGTTCTTTGCCGACGGCATCTCGGAGGAGTTGCTCAACGTCCTGGTCAAGGTGGAGGACATCGGCGTGGCCTCGCGCACCTCGTCGTTCGCCTACAAGGGCCGCGAGCTCGGCGCCGCGGTCATCGCCCGGGAGCTGAAGGTCAACCACATTCTCGAGGGGAGCGTGCGCAAGTCCGGCAACCGGGTGCGCATCACCGCGCAGTTGATCGATGCCGTGGAGGACCGCCACCTGTGGTCAGAGACCTACGACCGTGAGCTCACGGACATCTTCGCCATCCAGGACGAAATCGCCAACGCCATCGTCGCGGCCCTGCGCGGCACGCTCGGCAGCGGTGACGTGGAGCGTGCGGTGACCGTGCGGGCGGATACCGAGAACCTGGATGCGTACCAGCTTTACCTGAAGGCGCGCGAGCTTTTTATCGCAAGGGTGCAGCTAGACGAGTCGGTGCGCTTGTTCGAGCAAGTGGTTGCGCTCGACCCTCAGTTTGCGCGAGGCTGGGAGGGCCTTGGGGCCGCCAGTGGTGTCATCATCGACTGGGAGGCGACTTATCCCGGCATCGATCGCCACCAGCTGTCGGCACGAGCGCGGGAAGCTGCGGAACGCGCACTGGAGCTGGATCCGAAGCTGGCCATGCCCTGGGCGGTGCGCGCGCTGCTGCTGAATTACGAGCTGCCGACCCCCTTTGCTGAATCGCTGGTGCTGTTCGATAAGGCGCTCAGCGCCGACCAGGCGCAGGCGACGGTTTACCTGTGGCGCGCCATCGTCTGGATCAACCTCGGCTTCTTCGAGCGCGCCGTGCATGACCTGGAGACCTGCCTGGCGATCGACCCGGCCTACGGCAATTGCCTGCGGTGGAAGGCGGTCACCGCGGCGTTCACGGGCGATGACGCCCTGGCGCTTGAGCTGTACGAGCGCGGCGTGGCGACGGGGTTCATCCTTAATCGCGCGGACACGCTTATTGAGCGCCTGGTGGCGCGCGGTGACCGCCTGGCAGCCATGCTGTTGTTGGCGCAGCTCGAGATGCCGCCGGAATTGCAGCAGGCCGTCATTGGCGCCATCGAGCAGGACGCGCCACCGGCGCAGCTTGCAGAGCTGCTGGCGCGGCATCCTCGCTTCGACGGGCCGAGCTGGCACATGGTGTTGCGCGCCTACGACCGCGCCGCCGCGTGGCAGGGGCGCATCACCACGCTGGTGTCGTACTGGGACCCCGTGCACGCCGGCTTCCGTAACTCCCCGGCCTTCCGACGCATCCTCGAGCGGCTGGGCGTGCCCGCCTATTGGCGCGAGCACGGCTACCCGCCGCAGTGCCGGCCGGTAGGCGCCGATGGCTACGAGTGCGCGCAATGAGCCTGTTCGCCGAACTCCAGCGTCGCAACGTGTTCCGGGTGGGTGCTGCCTACCTGGTGGTGGCCTGGCTGCTCGTCGAGATCAGCGACACCACCTTCCCGCGGCTGGGCCTGCCGGAGTGGACGGTGACTTTTGTCATCGCGTTGCTGCTGCTCGGCCTGCCGGTGGCGCTGTTCCTGGCCTGGGCCTACGAGCTGACGCCGGAAGGCGTCAAGCCGACCCGGGACGTGCAGCTGCACGAGTCGATCACGAGGGTGACCGGCCGCAAGCTCGATTTATCCATCATCGCGGTGCTGCTCGTGGCGCTGGGCTGGTTCGCGTGGGACAAGTTCGGGGTGGGGCCGCAGGCACCGCCGCCTGCGGCGGCGGGCCAGGCGGAAGCCTCGATCGCGGTGCTGCCGTTCACTGACATGAGCGCAGCCGGCGACCAGGAGTATTTTGGCGACGGCCTGGCAGAGGAGATTCTCAACCTGCTGGCGGGCGTGCGCGAGCTGAAGGTCAGCGGCCGCACCTCGTCGTTCTCGTTCAAGGGCAAGGACGTGCCGATTCCCGAGATCGGCCGCGCGCTCGGCGTGGCGCACATTCTCGAGGGCAGCGTGCGCAAGTCCGGCGATCGGGTGCGCATCACGGCGCAGCTGGTCAAGGCGGAGGATGGTTTTCACCTGTGGTCGGAGACCTTTGACCGGCAGATGGAGGACATTTTTGCAATCCAGGACGAGATCGCCGACGCGATTGCGAACGCGTTGCAGCTGACGCTGGTTGGCCGGGTCGCGGGCGCGGGCAATCTCGACGCCTATCAGCTCTACCTGCAGGCGCGACCCCTGATCTACACCCGGAATGCGCAGAATCTCCGCGAGGCACGGCGGCTGATCGACCGTGCGCTCGAGCTCGACCCGGACTACCCGCCTGCGCTGGCGGCCTCCGGCGAGCTCTGGCAGCTGCTGTCTGATGACCCCAACTCCTACGGGGACATCCCCGAGGTCGAGGCGCGGGCCAAGGCCCGCAAGGATCTCGAGCGCGCACTCTTGCTGAATCCGGACGTCGCCGATACGCATGCCGCCCTGGGGCTGCTGTTCATGAACCTCGGCGACCATGCCGCGGCCGACGGCCACCTGGCGCGGGCGCTGGCGATCAACCCCAGCCTGACCAACGCCAACCACTGGTACGTGCTCAACCTGTCGCGCAGCGGCCGCGCCCGGGACGCGGTGGTCGCGGGGAAGCGCTTTGCCGAGCTCGATCCCCTGTTCCTGACGAATCTGTCGGTCTTGGTTTTTTACCAGACCACTGTCGGGGAGGTCGAAGCTGCCGAGCAGCTCGCGCAACGCCTCCAGCGCAGCTACCCGGAGTACAGTCGCGCCGCCGCCATGCTGGCGCAAGTTCATGCAGTGCAGGGCCGGCTGGCGATGGCCAAGGCCGCTGTCAGTCGTGCAATTGAGTTGGACGCTGATTCGCTGTTCAACCGCGGACTAGCCGCGTGGAATCACTATCTGCTGGGCGACTGCGAGGGCGCGATCTCGTATTCGCTCGAGGTGTCAGGGGTGCTTTGCCGGGTGGCGCAGGGTCGCGAGGCCGAAGCGCTCGCGCACGCCAGGGCGAGGCTCGACGCCTCGCCAGAAGGCTCGGGGGCGATCTCGGCATGGCTCGAGGGACTTTCGGCGAGCGGCCGACACGCGGAGCTGCTCGCGTGGATGGAGGAGCGCGGCTATGGTGCCGCCGACCTGAGGGCCTTGCTGCCTGTGGATATTTTTCAGGGCGGCGGCATGTCGCCCCTGGCCGTGGCCCAGCGCGCCATGGGCCGCGAGGCCGACCTTGGCGAGACATTGCGTGACTGGGGCGAGACGCTCGCGTATCTCGAGGAAAACGGCTATGCCAGCGGCTGGTTCAGATACCACCAGGCGGCTCATGCGGCGCTCAGCAACGAGCGCGAGGCCGCGCTGGCTCGCCTCGCCGCGGCGATCGACTTGGGCTTCCGCGACCCGCTGCTGGGACGCATGCCGGCGTTTGCGCCCTGGCACGACGATCCGGAATTCCTCGCCCAGGTCGAGCGCATGCGCGAGCTGATCAATATCGAGCGCGCCAAGCTCGGCATGGAGCCGCTGTGACGGCGCGCGGCCCGGGCCGCGTCGGCTGCCGGCGCCGCGCCCGTGGCAGGCGCGGCGAAGCGATCCTTATCCCTCGCGCTGGTTGGGCAATGCGTACTGTCAACCCTGCGGCCTGCCCGGCATGCTGGCTGATCTGGAAGGCGTGCGCGTGCAGCCGCGTTTCCTGGCCCTGGAGGCCCGTTACGAGGCCTGGCGGGAGGCACGCAAGGGATCGATGACCTCCAGGAAGCCAAAGCGGTGAAAATCAGTGTCGCGAGTCACGATGCGGGCGATGCCGTGCTCGCGCATCAGCGTCGCGGTATGCAGGTCATGCATGAGATTGCCGCGCGCCTCCGGCAGTTCGTCGAGGCACTGGCGCAGCACGGCCGCGTGCCGGCGGGTCGCTGCCAGGACGCTCAGGCTGGGAGAGGCCAGCAGCGTGTCGATGAAGCGCCAGGCGGCGGCGTTCGTCCACGGGCTGCGGTACACGCGCGGGTGCGTGCTGACGCGCAGGAATTCGTAGCAGATCCCCCAGGTCAGGAACCAGGGCGCCGCCTGGGCCCGGGCCTGCTCGATCAGCGTTCGGCAGGGAGCGTGGTGCTCGCTGTCCACATCAGCCGCATACAACAGCACGTTGGTATCGACGACGAACACGGCCGGCGCTCAGTCTCGCTCCATCCGGTCTTGCAGTGCATCGCGATCGGCCACGTCGACGTACGCGCCGCCGCTTTGCCATTGCGGCAACGGCTCGCGCACCTGGTTGGTGGTTTCTTCCGACTCTTCGAGCACTCGGCGCAGACCGGCCTCGACCAGCTCGGACATTGTGCGGCCCTGGCGCGCGGCCGCTTCGCGCAGGCGCTGCATCACGCTGTCATCGATGTTCAGGGTGGTTTTCATATGGAAAACCATATTACCAGTATGGCAGTATGTCAAGGAAACTCGTGTTGAGCCTGTTCGCCGAACTCAAGCGCCGCAACGTGTTCCGCGTGGGGCTGTTCTACGTGGTGACGGCGTGGCTGGTCATCGAGGTGGCCGAGACGGTGCTGCCGCTGTTCGACGT
>DAOMOU010000038.1:0-13725 GCA_035444525.1 Gammaproteobacteria bacterium
CGTGGCGGACGTCAATACGAGCTCGGCGCTCGGTGACTCCAGGCCCCGGCAGAGCGGGCTGGCCCGGACGATCGGGCGCTTCCTGGTCATGATGAGCAAGGACCGGCTTTCCGGGCGCTATCGACGCTCACCGCTCTTCACGGGCGACGGCCGGCCCGTGGTCGAGCCGCACGTGCTGGACCGGACACGAGTCGATGCCCTGAAGAGGAGCCCCTGACATGCTGCCCGACCGGCGGCACTCAGGCGGCGCCGGTCACGGTGCAGCAGGTTAGTCACTCAGTATTCTTCGAACGGGAGGGGAGCAATGGAACTCGGTGCATTCTCTGTCAGCCTCGCTGTTAAAGACCTCGCGGCGTCGAAGGCCTTCTACGAAAAGCTCGGTTTCACCGCCATGGGCGGCGACCAGTCGCAGGGCTGGCTGATCCTGAAAAACGGCTCGACGGTCATCGGCCTGTTCCAGGGCATGTTCGAAGACAACATCCTCACTTTCAATCCGGGCTGGGACCAGGACGCCCAGCCATTGGCGTCTTTCACGGATGTCCGCGACGTGCAGAAGTTTCTCGACGCGCAGGGGGTGGAGATCACGGTCCGGGCAGAACCGGACAGCACCGGCCCCGCACACCTCGTTCTTTCCGACCCAGACGGCAACGTAATCATGCTGGACCAGCATGTTTGACCTTCGGTTTCAGGGTCCCGGCCGACCGACGCATGTTCTTTTGCAGACTTGCGACAGCATCTAACGCCGGGCCTTCGACGGCAGGTACAATCGCACGACGATGACGGACGCACAACACCACCACCACGAGATCGACTACATCGAGTTCGGTGTGACCGACATGGCCGTGTCGCAGCGCTTCTACGCGGCCGCATTCGACTGGGAGTTCACGGATTACGGTCCCGAGTACGCGGGCATCCGCAAGCGCCAGGGCGGCGAAGCCGGCGGGCTGCGGCTACAGGCGGAAGTGGCGCCGGGCGGTCCACTGGTCATCCTGTACTCCGAGAACCTCGAGCAGACGCTGGCCAGGGTCAGCGCCGCGGGTGGCCGCATCACGCAGGAAATATTCGAGTTTCCCGGCGGCCGGCGCTTCCAGTTCAGGGACCCCAGCGGCAATGAGCTGGCCGTCTGGTCGGACCGGTGACCGCATGAGAGCCAACTTCATGCAGGTTTCCCTCCCGCGTGCAGCAACCGGCGTCGCGGGCGTGGTCGTCGCCCTCCTGATGGTGCCGCTGGTCGCCATGCAATTCACGGCGGAGGTCAACTGGAGTGCAGGCGACTTTGTCGTCGCCGGGTCGCTCCTGTTTGCCGCGGGAATGACTTACGTGGTGGCCGCCCGGCGTGTCCGGGGGACAGGGCAGCGCCTGGCCCTTGCATCGCTCGTCCTGGCGCTGCTGGCCATCGTCTGGGCCGAGCTTGCCGTCGGCCTGTTCACCTAGTCATCCGGCTGTGGCCGGGGCGCGCCAATCTGGTGGTGACCACCTCCCGCCGATGTGGGGCCGTCACACCACCTCCACCTGGTGACCCCCGCGCAGGAAATAGATCGCCAGCAGCAGCAGGACGACCGGGAAGAGCGCCACGTTCAGAATGCCGAACACGATGGTGAACTGCAGCACGCAGCAGGCCATCAACAGCGCCGCAAACAGCTTCAGCAGCGGCGGTGACTCGGCCCCGGGCAGCAGCAGCATGATCGACAGCGCGAAGCCGAGCACCGCGTAGACGAACAGCCCCGAGATTGCGACCACCGCGGCGGCCACTACCAGGCGATCCTCCATGCCCGGGGTCAACTCCGGGCCGATGGCGAGCACCAGGTCGAACACCACGGTGGCGTGGAACACGCCGACGACGATCGCCATCAGCAGCAGGACGGCCGCGGGCAGCGTGCCTTGCAGTCGCTCCTGCAGCAGCTTGCGGAGGCTGAAGTAGAGATAGATCTCCATCACGCCGATCAGCACGAACAGCAGATCCCAGGCGTCGAGCCGGGTGACGTCCGCATGGAAGGCTTCCTCGAAAGAAGCCCCGCCGACGCCGAGCCTGGAAATCCAGTAGACCGGGAACAACAGGGCAAGAGCGACTGCGATGTAGCCGGGCAGTGCGTACTCACGATTCATGGTGCTCGCCTCCTTGGGCGCCGTCGGGAACGAATTCGAGCAGGTCGCCGGGCTGGCAGTCGAGCACCCGGCAGATCGCCTCGAGGGTGCTGAAGCGGATCGCCTTGACCTTGCCTGTCTTGAGCAACGACAGGTTGGTCATCGACACGCCGACCTGCTGCGACAACTCCGTCAGCGACATTTTCTTCTTGGCCAGCTCGACATCGAGGTTAATGCGGATGCTCATGATGATGGGCCTGCCATGCTCTTTATGATTTACATCTTATATTTAATGACACACATAATACATTTTACGGATAACATGTCAACAGCCCGGCCGATCCGCGGCCTCGTCCTGGCCCCGGCGCCGGTTATACTGCAGGCGCTGCGCGAATCACTTGGAGGGACCGAACCCATGCACAAGCCACTGCTGGCCGTTGCGTTGCTGCTGCTCATGTCCGCGTCGGCCCATGCCCAGTCCGGCGCCTGGCTGGACATTGCGCTGGATGAACAAGGAGTTGTGACCGAGGCGGTCGTGGTCGGCGACGTGCATCCCGCGCTGGTGGGTCCGCTGCGCGACTGGGTGACGCGCCAGCCGTTCACGCCCGCGGAGGCGGACGGACAAGCAGTGCCCAGCACGACCTCGGTGTGGGCGACCTACACGCTGGTGGAGGTGGACGACGGCTACGAACTGCAGGTGCTCGGATACGACAGCGGCCCCCGGCCGATCCACAAGAAGGCGCCGGAATATCCCTACAATGAATTGCTGGCAGGAAAGCAGGGCTGGGTCAATCTCGGCTTCACCGTGCAACCGGACGGCAAGCCCAGCGACATCCGGGTGGTGGAGTCCTCGCACCGCAACTTCGAGAAACCCGCCCTGCGCGCCATTGCGAAATGGCGCTTCAAGCCCAAGACCGTGAACGGCCAGGCGGTCGCCACCGAAGTCACCCAGAAGATAGACTTCGAGCTCTAGTAGCGCGTCAACCCCGGCCCGGCAAGGCCACCAGCCGCTCGTCGCCGAACAGCGCCAGATCCGGTGCCAGCATGCGGATGTAGCGGTCGAAATAGAGGAATTGCTTCACCAGCAGGGTGAACTCGCGCGGGAAGCGGATGCCGTGGCGCCGCCCGACGGCCACCAGGTCCATGAGCGCGCGGTTGAGGTCCTCGTCCTCGGGTGGCTCGTCGTAGGCTGAGTGGCCGTGCGCGTCGCCCGGTGCCGGCGGCGCCAGGTCCAGCCGTCTGAACAGCGCCTCGAGGTCGGTCGCGAGGCGCGCCGTGTCCACGCCGTCGCGGGTTGCGCCCATGGTCGCGAGCCCCTCGGCGACCGCCTTGAAATCGCCCTTCGGCAGGCCCTCGCCGAGCGCGAACATCGCCTTCCAGGTCTCCTCGCGGATGCGCCCGACGATGCCGAAGTCGATGAAGCCGATGCGCCCGTCGCGCAGCGCCATCAGGTTGCCGGCGTGCAGGTCGGCGTGGAAGGTGCGGCAGTGCATCAGGCTGCCGAACCAGGTGTTGAGCGCGTTCAGCAGCAGCTCTTCAGGATCGTCGGTGCAGCGGCGCAGGCCCTCGGCGTCGGTCAGCGGCACGCCGAAGAAGCGCTCCATGGTCAGCACGCGCGCGGTGCTCAGCTGCGGGTATACCCGCGGCGCGACCGCCTGGGTGTTGAGCGTCTCGTCGAGGTACTCGCGGAAGGCCTCGATGTTGGCGGCCTCCCTGAGAAAGTCGCACTCCTCCATCATCGAGTTCTGGATTTCCTCGACGATGGCGGCGAGCGAGGCATGCGCCGCGCCTGGCGTGACCCGCTCGGCCACGCGCGCGACGAGGTGCAGCAGGTTCAGGTCGGTGACGATGACTTTCTGCACGCCCGGCTTGCGCACCTTGAGCACGACGTCCTCGCCGGTACTGAGCCGCGCGGCGTGCACCTGGGCGATGGAGGCCGAGGCGAGCGGCTCCGGGTCCACCCACAGGAACTCGCTCTCGAGCTTGTCGCCCAGTTCCTCCTTCAGAGCCCGACGGATGGTGCGCCAGGGCAGCGGCGTGGTCTGGTCGAGGCAATGCTGGAACTCGGTGACCCAGGGCTCAGGGAACATCGAGGGCGAACTCGCGATCAGCTGGCCGAGCTTGACGTAGGTGGCGCCGAGCCGCTCGAAGGTCTGGCGCACCAGGCGCGGCGTGGGCGGACGATCGCCGAACAGCCATCCCACGCCCGTGCCGGCCAGCACGCGGCCGGTCTGGCCGATCCGCAACGCGCCCTTGACCGTCAGGCCGAGCATCTCGCCGGCGGTGTTCAGCATCCCGGTTCCCCGTCGATTCAGCGTGGCCGCAACAGCGTGGCGCGCAACGCGCGGTCCACGAAGTCCCGCACTTCGGCATGGAAGCGGAAACCGAGGTGCCCGCCCGCGTACCACTTGATCTCGGGCTCCTCCCAGTGGCGCCACAGCGTCTCCACCTGGCGCGGCGGTACGAAGCGGTCGGCCAGCGCGCCGAAGATGAAGCGCTGGTCGCGCGGGATCTTCGGCGTGAGCACCAGCGGCGCGACCGGCGTCAGCGCGACGCTGATGCGCTCCGGCGTGATGTTCGCCTCCTGCGCGACGGCGAGTGCGCGGCCGCTGGCGTGGTAACAGGTCAGTTCGCCGAACTCGGCCGCCGGGATGCCGGCGATGACGCAGTCGAACTCGTCCTCCAGCGAAGCCACGAGGGCCGTGGTGTAGCCGCCCAACGACATGCCGGCCAGGCCGATGCGCTCGGCCCCCTCTTCCCGCAGCCAGCCGACCAGCCGACGGACGTCCCAGGCCGCCTGGGTGAGCGCGTGCAGGGTGTTGGTCACATCGCCGGTGATGAAGCCGGCGCCGCTGATGGCCGGATTGATGGCGCGCGGGCCGTGCAGCGGCAACACCGGGAAGGCCAGGTTGACGCCGCGCTCGTGCAGCCAGCCCGCGCCCATGGCGCGCAGGTCGAGCTGGGCATGGCCCATCGCCAGGCCGTGGACGCAGATCAGCCAGTCGCGGCTGCGTGACTGGCGCACCAGCCGCACCTCGGCGTTGCGATTGTTGGCGTAGCCGATCCAGCGATCGCGCCCCGGTGCGCCGCGCCGCGGGTCGAACTCGCTCTCGAAACGCATGATCTCGCAGTCCAGCCCGGCGATGCGCTTGCTGGCGACGGCCACCGGACCGAGCGGCGGCGGCGGCTCGTGGAAACTCGCCGGCTCGTTGAGCCAGCCGCCGGCGCGCAACCAGTCGAGCGTCGCCTCGAGCTCCTCGCCGACACGCGCCTGGATGGGTTTGCCGTACACCCCCATCACTGTCGTGAGGCTGCCGATCACGGACTCGTCGAGCGCGATCTCGGCCGCCAGCCTGAGGTCCATTTCCGGGACGGGCAGCGCGTCGGGCAGCTCCAGGTCTTCGGCCGTGAGCCGCGCCGCACAGATGCCCGCCACCGCCGACAAGCCGGCGAGCAACAGCCCCGCCAGCAGCGCGAACGGCAGCGTCAGCACAGCGAAAATCAGCCCGACGAGCGCGCCGGTGGCGCCCGCGCGCGGGATCAGCCGGTCGCCCGGGAACAACAGCGTGCCACCCGCGCTGGCCAGCAGCAGCGCACCCGGCACCGCCGCCGGCACCAGCGTCCAGAGGCCGCCTTCGGCGCCCAACGCGATCCAGGCCACGCCCGCCACGGCGAGCAGCCAGGGCTCCGGCCTGCGCATCATTTCCTGGTCCATGCCCGCATCCCTGTCGCGATCCTTGAATTTCCGGGGCCCGCGCGCGGAAGGCGCCGTCGCCCGGTCTCCAAGCATAAGGTATTCTCAATGACCGATGTGACTGGTCGAGCTGTGGAAGGAATCCCATGACCGCGCTGAGCGACGACCACTTTCGCGACTTGCCGCCGAGGGAACGCCGCTATGACACGCCGCTCGGCGACGGGCTCGTGTTCTCGGTGTTCCCTAACGGCACCAAGTGCTGGGTGCTGGTGTACTCGGCGAGCGGCTTCGCGCGCCGGCGCACGCTCGGCCTGTTTCCCGAGATGGGCGTGGACACGGCGCGCGAGGCGGCGCTGCAGGCACGCCGCATCCTTGATGTGGAAAGCGAGCTCGCGCAGGCCGGCGAGCCGAGCGCCGTGGCCGGGCGGCGCGGCTGGCTCATCGGGCTGATCGAGGACCGGCCGTACCTGTCCGTCGCACTTGGACTGGGCTTCGCCGCCCTGCTCGGGATGTCGGTGGTCTGGCTGCTGGGCTGAACAGCCGCATCGACGGTTCGCGTTCGGGCCCGAACCCGCTGGCGCACCCGCCCGGCTCACCAATCGATCCGCTCGCCGTTCCAGGCGTAGAAGCGCCCGCTGTCCGCCCGCGTGAGCCGGTCGATGACGCGCAACAGCTGGTCCGCAGACCGCGCCGGGCTGAACAGCTTGGCTTCGGGGACGCCGCCCTGGAACGGCCGCGACAGTTCGGTGTCGGTCGTGCCCGGGTGCAGCGCCACGCAGATGGCGCCGCGCGCGCGACGCGCCAGCTCGATGGACAGCGTCTTCAGGAACATGTTTTGTGCCGCCTTGGCGCCGCGGTACGCATACCAGCCGCCCAGGCGATTGTCGCTGATGCTGCCCACGCGCGCCGACAGGCTGGCAAACACGGCGCGCTCGCGCCGCGGCAACAGTGGCTCGACGTGCTTGGCGAGCAGCAGCGGCCCGGCACCGTTCACCGCGAAGGACTCCAGCAACCAGTCGGCGCGCACCTCGTCCAGCCGCCGCTCGGGCTGTGGGCCGTCCGGGCGATGCAGCAGCCCCGCGCAGTTGATGACCAGGTCGAGCGGCTCGCCCTCCGCGCCGATGCCGCCGGCCGCGGCCGCCAGGCTGTCCTCGTCGGTGACGTCCAGCGCCAGCGGACGGACCTTGTCGTGTTCCGCCGCCAGCGTGGCCAGCGCACCCGCGGAATCCGGGTGGCGGCAGCCCGCCCAGACGCGGCGCGCAACGCCCGTGGCGGCCAGATGACGCACGAAGGCCAGGCCGATCCCGCGGCTGGCGCCGGTCACCAGCGCGGTCACCGGGCGTCCATGGCCAGACATGACATAGGGGGCGGGCATCGGGGCCGGAGAGGACGGGGCGTTGGCCATGGCGTGGCGGCGGCTCGCGCAGGTGGATACCGGCCGTGTTCGAGCCGGTGGGCGGAACGGATACAGCCACAGGCGGCGCGCCCCGGCGCGTGTGAAGCACGGGCCGCGGAGGTACGCTAGCGGCATCGATTCAGACCCGGACCTCGCCATGCGCCGCATCGCCCCCTGGCTTCTCCTCGCCGCCGTTACCGCCCTGCTTGGCGGTTGCGGCGGCAAGCACCCGCCCCTGCCCACCGTCGAGCGCGTCGATCTCGATCGCTACCTCGGTACCTGGTACGAGATCGCCCGCTATCCGGCGCCCTTCCAGGAGGGCTGCGTGGCGACCAGCGCGAACTACAGCCTGCGCGACGGCGGCGGAATCCGGGTGCTCAACCGCTGCCTGGTGGAGCGCTTCGACGGCGAGCTGCGCGAGGCCGAGGGGCGCGCGAAGATCGTCGACCGGGACACCAACGCCAGGTTGAAGGTGACCTTCTTCTGGCCCTTCTACGGCGACTACTGGGTGCTCGGCCTCGGTCCGGACTACGAGTGGGCGCTGGTCGGCGAGCCGTCACGCAAGTACCTGTGGATCCTGTCACGCAGTCGGCAGATGGACCCGGCGGTGTACGCGGAGATCGTCGCCCGCCTGCCGGCAATTGGTTATGACCCGGAGCGGCTGCTGGTCACGCCCCAGGCGCCAACGGACTAGCCCTCCTGGCCGCGTCCGGTCCGATGCTTGCGCGAACGCGGGACCGGGGCCCGGTGCGCCCCGCTCGGGCGCCACTTTGCGCACTTCGCCGCCTGTCGTATGCTGTGGCGGCGCCGTCGGGTGGCGGCGCCCGTGATCGTGTTCCGTTCCTGAGAGCCTCTTGAGATGAAGTCAATCTACGTGGGCAACCTGCCCTTCTCCGCCACCGAAGATGAAGTTCGCGGCCTGTTCGCCCAGTTCGGCGACGTCCAGTCGGTCAAGATCGTGAGCGATCGCGAGACCGGCCGGCCGCGTGGTTTCGGGTTCGTCGAAATGGGCGATGCGGACGCCGACAACGCCATCAAGGCCCTCGAAGGCCACCAGATGGGCGGCCGCGCGCTGAAGATCAACGAGGCTCGTCCGAAAGCACCGCGCCCGCCGCGGTTCTGAACGAAGCGTGCGCCGGGCACGGCGCCCGGCCCGTGACTGGTGCCTCCTGCCTTGCCGCGCCGGCGCGCGGCCTCAGGGTGTTTTTGCGCCCGACCCGCCCGCCGGCTCCACCGCCAGCCGGGCGAAATCGAACAGTCCCGCATCCATCAGCTGCGACGGCGCCACGTTGCCGAGCGCGGCGGCGATCGACTCGATGCGCCCCGGGAAGCGCCGCTCCCAGTCGGCCAGCATCGCCTTGATCTCCTTGCGCTGCAGGTTCTCCTGGCTGCCGCACAGGTTGCAGGGAATCAGCGGGAAGGCCCTGGCGGTGGCGTAACGCGCCAGCTCGCTTTCGCGGCAATAGGCCAGCGGCCGGATAACCACGTTGCGCCCGTCGTCGCTCTTCAGCTTGGGCGGCATGGCCTTCAGCGTGCCGCCGAAGAACAAGTTGAGGAACAGCGTCTCCATGATGTCGTCGAGGTGGTGCCCCAGCGCGATCTTGTTGAAGCCCTGTTCCGCCGCGAAGTTGTAGAGCACGCCGCGCCGCAGCCGCGAGCACAAGCCGCAGGTGGTCTTGCCGATGGGAATAACGCGCTTCACCACGCTGTAGGTGTCCTGCTCCAGGACGTGAAAGGGCACGCCCAGCGAGCGCAGGTAATCCGGCAGCACGTGCGCCGGGAACCCCGGCTGCTTCTGGTCGAGGTTGACCGCCACCAGCTCGAAGGACACCGGCGCGGCCCGCTGCAGCGCCAGCAACAGGCTCAGCATCGCGTAGCTGTCCTTGCCGCCGGACAGGCAGACCATGACCCGATCGCCGTCGGCGATCATGCCGTAGTCCTCGATGGCCTTGCCCACCTGGGTGCGCAGCCGCGACTCGAGGCGGCGGGCGGTGGCGGACAGGGCGGGCGCGGGCTGGGCGTTCATCGGGTCTCCTCCGGGGCCCGGCATTCTAACCCAATGCAAATGCCCTGATTGGCTTGACCGGCGCGGTAGAATAGCCGGATGAAAGCGCCCAAGCTCCTGGCGGCCTGGCTCCCGGCCCTGCTGCTGCTATCCGGGCCGGCGGCCTGGGGGCAGGCGGCGCCGCTCCAAGTGGTGGTCAGCATCCTGCCGCAGCAGTTCCTGGTCGAACGCATCGCCGGCCCGCGCGTCGAGGTCCTGACCCTTGTGCAGCCCGGCGACAACGAGGCCACCTATTCCCCCGGCCCCGCCACGCTGGCGGCGCTCGACGGCGCGCGCGTCTGGTTCACCCTGGGCGTGCACTTCGAGAACGCCTGGCTGGGCCGCATCACCCGCGACCGCCCCGGCATGCAGGTGGTGTCGCTGGCCGACGGCCTGCCGATGCGCAGCACCGAGCAGAGCCTGGTCGCGGCCGGCGCAGCGGACGAGCACGGTCACCGTCACGGCGGTGAGCTCGATCCCCACACCTGGACCGACCCGCGGCTCGCCGCGCGGATGGCGGGGCGTATCGCCGAGACCCTGGCGCGGCTCGACCCCGGCGGCGCGGACGAATACCGGCGCCGCGCCGTGAGGCTGCAGGACGAGCTGCTGGCGCTGCACGAGGAGATCGCGGCGCGCCTCGCGCCGGTGCGCGGCGGCGCGTTCATCGTGTTCCACCCGTCCTGGGGCTACTTCGCAGATGCGTACGGGCTGGTGCAGCTGCCCATCGAGGTGGGCGGGCGCGAGCCCGGCCCGCGCGGCCTCGCGGAGATCATCCGCCGCGGCCGCGAGGCCGGCGTCCGGGCCGTGTTCGTGCAGCAGCAGTTCAGCCAGCGCAGCGCCCGGGCCGTCGCCGAGGCACTCGGCGTCGAGGTGGTCGAGGCCGACCCCCTGGCGCCGGACTACGTCGCCAACCTGCGGCAGGTCTCGCTGCGCATCGCCAAGGCGCTCGCCGCGCCCGGCGCCGGTTCATGAACGCCGCGCTGACTTTCGAGGGCGTGAGCTTCGGCTACGGCGACGGGCCGAACGTGGTCGAGGACGTCGACCTCGAGATCGGCTCGCACGAGCTGATCGGGCTGATCGGGCCGAACGGCGGCGGCAAGAGCACGCTGCTCAAGCTCGCGGCCGGGCTGCTCAGGCCGCGCAAGGGCAAGGTGCGGGTGTTCGGCCGCCCGCCGCACGAGGCGCGCGACGAGATCGGCTACGTACCGCAGTTCGCGCACTTTGCGCGCGATTTCCCCATCACGGTGGCCCAGGCGGTGCTGCTCGGCCGGCTGAGCGGCGGCTTTGCGCTCCGCTGGAGCACGGCCGACCGGGCGGCAGCAGCGCGCGCCATCGAGGAAACCGAGCTGGACGCGCTGGCGGACCGGCCGCTGACCGCCCTGTCGGGTGGCGAGCTGCAGCGGGTGCTGATCGCGCGCGCGCTGGCGGCGGAGCCGCGGCTGCTGCTGCTCGACGAGCCGACTTCCAACCTGGACCAGCGCGCCGAGGAGGATATTTTCGCGCTGCTGGCGCGATTGAACGACCGCATGGCCATCGTGCTGGTGTCGCACGACGTCGGCTTCGTCACCGACTTCGTGCAGCGCGTCGCCTGCATCAGCCGCACGCTGATCTGCCATACCACCAGCGAGGTGACCGGCGAAGTCATCAACGAGCTGTACGGCCACCCGGTGCGCGCGGTCCACCATGCGCACCATCACCACGAAGCGCTGCGGGCGAAGGACTGATGGAATTCCTGCAGGCCCTGCTGGAGCACGAATTCCTGCAGCGCTCGCTGGCCGGCGGGCTGCTGGCGAGCATCGGCTGCGGCGTGGTCGGCAGCTACGTGGTGGTGCAGCGGATCAGCCTGCTGGCCGGCGCCATTGCGCACGCCGTGCTCGGCGGCATGGGCATGGCCTGGTATTACGGCGCCAACCCGCTGGCGGGCGCGCTGGTGGCGGCCGTCATCGCCGCGCTGATCATCGGCTGGGTGAAGCTCCGCTTCGCGGAGCGCGAGGACACCGCCATCTCGGCCATCTGGGCGCTCGGCATGGCCGTCGGCATCCTGTTCATCGCCAGGACCCCGGGTTACAGCGTCGATTTGATGGGCTACCTGTTCGGCAACCTGCTGATGATGTCGTCCAGCGACCTGCAGCTGATCGCGGCACTCGACATCGTCATCCTGCTGCTGGTCGCGCTGTTCTTCCGCCAGTTCCTGGCGGTGTGCTTCGACCCGGAGTTCGCGCGGGTGCGCGGCCTCAACGTGGAGCGCTATTACCTGCTGCTGCTGGTGCTGGTGGCGTTGACGGTGGTGATGCTGATCCAGGTGGTCGGCCTGATCCTGGTGATCGCGCTGATGACCCTGCCGGCGGCGATCGCCGGGCGCTTCACCCAGTCGCTGGCCGCCATGATGGGCCTCGCGGTGCTGCTCGGCATGCTGTTCACGACCGGCGGCCTGGCGCTCTCCTACGCGCCGGACCTGCCCTCCGGGCCGGTCATCATTGTGCTGGCGGGCCTCGGCTACCTGCTGGCCGCATTCGTGCAGCGCGGCGCGCGCTGAGCTGACACAAGGAACTGATTCAATGATCGATAGAAAGCTGGTGGAAATCCTGCGCTGCCCGGTGAGTCGGCAGGGCGTCACCGTGGCGCCGAAGGACCGGCTGCGGGCGCTGAACGCCGCAATCGCCGCGGGCGAACTCGAGCACCAGGACGGCCGCAAGGTCGAAGGCGAGCTCGAGGAAGCGCTGCTCACGGCCGACGGCGCGCTGATCTACCGGGTGCGCGACGGCATTCCGATCATGCTGGCCGACGAGGCGATCGTCGCCCCCGACTAGGACCGAGCGCGTGCAACAGGGCCTGGTCAAGTTCGTCGGCGCCCTGGCGGGTTACCCGGCCCGGATGCTGTTCGCCTGGTACCTCGGCCTGGTGGCGGTCGGCACGGCGCTGCTGTTGCTGCCGGTCTGCCACGCGGTCGGCGCGGATCCGCTGGACTTCAGCGACGCGCTGTTCACCGCGACCAGCGCGGCTTCTGTCACCGGGCTGATGGTGCGCTCCATGGCCACCGACCTGAGCTTCACCGGACAGCTCGTGGTGCTGCTGCTGATCCAGCTCGGCGGCCTCGGCATCATGTCCATCGGCACGCTGCTGTTCGTCAGCCTGACCGGCCGCCAGCCGGTCCAGTACCGCCTGCTCACCAGCGAATCCCTCGGCGCGCCGCTCGGCGCCAACATCGGCCGGCTGATCCTGCTGGTGCTGGCCGTCTCACTCGCCGTGGAGGCCGTCGGCGCGGCGGCGCTGCTGCTGGCGCGGCTCGGCGACGGGCCGTTCCTCGACATCCTGTGGTGGGCGGTGTTCCACGCTGTGTCCGGCTTCTGCAATTCCGGTATCGCGCTGCAGGACGCCAGTCTCGCGCCCTGGGCCGGCGACCCGGCAATCATCCTCACCATGTCGGCGCTGATCATCCTGGGCGGACTGGGCTTCCCGGTGCTGCTCGACATGCTTCATTTCCGGCGGCGCGGCGGCGACAGGCGCGGGCTGCGCTTTCACAGCCAGCTGGTGATCACCGCGACGCTTGTGCTGCTGGCTGGCGGCACGCTCGCCATCTGGCTGGCCGAGCGGCATGGCGCGCTGGCGGGATTGCCCGCCGGAACGGCACTGATGAATGCTTTTTTCCAGGGGGTGACGGCGCGCACCGCCGGCTTCACCACCCTGCCGGTGGAGCATTTCGCCTACCCGACCCTGTTCCTGCTGTTGTTGTTGATGTTCATCGGCGGCGGCGCCTGCTCGACCGCCGGCGGCGTCAAGGTGTCCACCGTGGCGGTGCTCACGGTGGAAGGGGTGTCGCTACTGCGCCGCCGCTGGCAGGCGGCGGCCTTCCGGCACGGCATTCCCACTCGGGTGCTCGCCACGGCGGCCGCGGTCGTGGTGGTCTACGCGCTGGTGCTGTTGACGGGGATCATGCTGCTGCTGATCCTCGAGGCGCATGATCGACCGCATGCGGACGCGGGCGGGCATTTCATGGACATGATGTTCGAGGCGGTGTCGGCGCTCGGCACGGTCGGACTGTCCACCGGCGTCACCGCGGACCTCGTCGATTCGTCGCGCCTGGTGCTGGTGGCGATGATGCTGCTCGGGCGGGTGGGGCCGCTGGCCATGGCGTCGCTGCTGCTGCGCGGCCCGCGGGGGCCGAAGATCCGCTATCCGGAAAGCGAGGTGATCGTTGGCTGACAAGCATTCGAGGTTCATCGTCATCGGCCTGGGTCGCTTTGGCGCCGCACTTGCGCGGCGGCTCGCCGAGCATGAGCACAAGGTCACGGGCCTCGACATCGACGAGGCCGCCGTGCAACGGGTCGAGGGCGCGCTAAGCAGCGCGCTGGTCGCGGACGGCGCCGACGAGGAGGTGCTCAAGACCCTCGACGTGGCCGGCGCCACCGCAGTCTTCATCTCACTGGGCGACCACGCCAACCGCAGCATCGTGACCGCGATGTACGTACTGGAACTCGGCGCGAAGCGCGTCATCGTCAAGGGCAT
>DAOMOU010000039.1:0-13332 GCA_035444525.1 Gammaproteobacteria bacterium
GAGAAGCCCGGCACCGTGCTGGAGAAATACGGCCGGCTGGTGAGCTGCGCATCGAAGGGCGCGGTGCTGAGTTGATGTTCGGCGGCGGAAGTGCCTATGCTTGCCGGGCAAGTCTCTGGGGGGAGCAACACGACTGACGCGGTGTCGAGGCACCCGGGAGAAACACCATGTTCGAGTTCAGCAAGAAAGGCACGCCGGACGAGACCGCCGAGGCGTCGTCGCCCGACCGGTCGCGCGCGGCACCTGATTCGCCCTACCGGGCCACGGCGAGCGGGTCGTCCGGCGCCCGCCGCGACGCCGCGGTCATTGGGCCCTCCATCCAGCTGGACGGCGACCTGCGCGGGCAGGAGGACCTGCTGATCGAGGGCGAAGTCAGCGGCACGGTCCAGCTCAGGGAGAACAGCCTGACGGTCGGCGCCCAGGGCAAGGTCAAGGCCGACGTGTACGCCAAGGAAATCCACGTCGAGGGCACCGTCGAGGGCGACCTGTTCGGCGCGGAACGGGTGGTCATCCGCAAGTCCGCACAGGTGCGCGGCAACATCACCTCGCCGCGCGTGGCCATCGAGGAAGGCGCCCGTTTCAAGGGCGCCATCGAGATGGACTCCACGGCCGTCGAAGCCGCGCTCGGCAAGACCCGCGGCGCCGCCGGGGCCGCCCGCGCCAAGCCCGTCGAGCCGGCGGCCGCCGCGACCACGAGGAGCGGCGCCGCCAGCTGAGCGGCCGAGGGTGGCTGAGCTCAACGCCCCGCTTTTCCGCGGCCTGCTGCAGGGAATGGAAGATGATGCGCGCCGGGTCGTGCTGGACCTCGGCCCGGCGCGCTCGGCCACCGTGGCGACCTTCGGCCGCTTTCGCTGCCGGCTCGAGATCACCGACCTCGGAGCTGCCGTCGACACCCTGAACGCCACCGAAGAGACTGCGGAACTCCGTGCGGCGCTGCGGGCCCTGCTGCCGCCGTCGCGCCCGGAGGCGACCGACCTCGTGTTGTGCTGGGACCTGCTGAACTACCTCGAGCCGCCGGTGCTCAAGGCCTTGATGGACGAAATCCAGTCACGTCTGCGGCCCGGCTCGCTGGTGCACGCCCTGATCGCCTACTCGACGCCACGGATGCCCGCCCGGCCGCAACACATCACTCCGACACCCGGCTACGGGCTCGAGATCGTGCCCCTCGATGGCGCGGAGCGGGCGGCGCGGCGCTATACCCCCGACGAGCTCGGGCGGCTCATGGGCGGGTACGTGGTGGAGCGCGCCATGCTGCTGAAAAACGGCATGCAGGAATTCCTCTTCCGCCACTAGCGGCCCGTGCACGCCGCACGGCCGGTCTCACAGCCAGCGCCGCACCTGCCGCTGGTAGGCCAGGAATTCCTCGCCGAACACGATGGCCAGCGCGCGCTCCTCGGGCCGGATCTGCAGCCGGTTCATGGCCAGCAGGAACACCGGCGGCACCAGCAGCGCCAAGCCATTGCCGAGCAGGACGGCCCAGGCCAGCAGCGCCAGCAGCAGCGCCAGGTACATGGGATTGCGGCTGCGCCGGTAAATGCCGTGGGCGACCAGCCGCGTCGCGCTGCCGGGCCGCAACGGATTGACCGTGGTCTCGGCCCGCGCGAAAGCGCGCACCCCCGCCATGCCGACCAGGCCGGCCACCAGCAACACCACGCTGGCGGCCAGCAGCTGGCCGGGGAAGGCGACGCTCGCTGCCGGAACGAGCCACGCCAGCAGCCACATGATCCCCGCGGCGACGAGGAACTGCGCGACCGGCGGCACCTTCAGCTCGAGCGCGCGCAATCGCTCAACCGGGCGGCGCCGGGAACTGCACGAAGGGACCCTGCGGTTCCTGGTCGGGCGGCACCCAGGCCGGCGCCGGCTCCCCTGCCGGCCCGAGGTGGCGCAGCAGGCGATACAAGGCAACCAGGTCCTCGTCGCTCATGTCGCGCAGCGCGAACCACGGCATCGGCGGCCGGTAACGCGCCGTGCGCGCCAGCTCGAGCCACTGCTGTTCGGTGAGGCGGGCGGCCAGCAGCCGGAGGTTGCCCGGGTAGGTCGTGCCCCACGGGCCGCGCCACCCCAGCGCATCGCCCTTGAGCCACTCCGACTCCGGCACCATGCCGCCCGACTGGGGGTAGCCCGGGGTGTGGCAATCGTTGCAGCCGGCCACCCTGGCCAGGTAGCGGCCGCGCTCCAGCACCGCCCCGTCCTCCTCCGCATGCGCCGCCGACGCTATACAACCAAGCGCGACCGCCAGCGCCGCAACAAGCAAATGCGCATGAATTTTCATCACACACTCTCCCTGGTCGTTCTTTTTGTACCGGAAACCGTCACAAGACGCCGGCTAGAGCATAGCCCAGGCCGGCGCGCTTGCAGAGAGTCCGGGGCCGTCAGCCGCCGCGCCGCCGGCGCAGCATGCGGCCACCAAGCACCAGCAGCAGGAGCGCGTCGAACAGGCCGGGCGATCCCGCACCACCCTTGTAATCCGGCGTCCTTACCACGCGGTATTCATCCGGGTTGCTGCGCACGCGATCCTGGAAGACCACCAGCTCCTGGTCGAGGTTGCCGATCATGTCGGCGACCGCGGCCTCGAAGCCACGGCCGGCGTCCAGCCGCAGCTGCTCGGAGAGATTGACCGGCGTGGCCGTGCCTGCCACGAAGCTCGTGCCGGGCGCACGGAACAGCATCTTGCGGCTCGGGATGTCGATAATCACGGCGTCCACCATCGTGTGGGTGGAATTCTTTTCGCCGCGCACGATGTAGGCCCCAATCAGGGTCCAGTAGGCGAGCGAGCTCAGGCCTTCGTCGGTGAACTGCGCCTGGTCGTAGGACACCAGCGCGACCACGTCCACGCCATGCATCGTGCGCAGTTGCTCGAGGTTCTGGAATCCGCCCTGCGGGCGCAGGTAGGCCGAGGGGATGATCTCGATCGCGCGGACGAACTCGCGGTCGCGGAAATGCCCGGCGACCTCCTCCAGCAACTGGCGCTTGCGCGCCTCGCTGAGCACGGTGCTGCCGCGGCCATGTGCTTCGGGCACAAAAGCAACACCGACGCGCATCGGCAGGTTGAGCACCGGGATGCCCTGGTCGGCCACCGGTTCTTTCGCATCCGGATAGAGAAAATCAACGATGCTGGTGGTCTGCCGCGACTGGGTCGTCGCACAACCGGTAGCCAGCAGCGCCACGCCCAGCAGGAACACGACGCCGAGACGAAGTTGAGTTGATGGTTCAAGCATTGGCCGACCTGCATTGATTGACTGCCCGGGGACTGGGCCGGTGGCAATTCTGCGCCGTGTCGCGTCGATGCGCCAGACGATCGGAGACCCTGTTGCGCCGCCTTGGCCGGTCAGGCCCTCAGCTGCGCGGCTGGCTCCACTTCCCGCCGCGGCGCATCTCGCCCCACTTCGCCTGGCCGCCCCCAAGCCAGCGCAGCAGGCCGACGAGCCGCCACACCGCGTTGAGCTGCCGGTAACCGAAATTCTCCAGGATGGCGACGGCGAACAGCACCAGCGTGCTGCGCAGCCCCGGATAGACGTGGAAGGACAGTTCCTCCAGCAGCAGCGCGCTGGTCGAGAGCACCACGCCCAGCCCGACGGCCACCAGCAGGAACACCAGCGAGGCCTCCAGCGACATCCAGCCGTTGAGCGCGGCGATGATGATGAATAGGTAACCGGCGACTTCCAGCAGCGGCCCGAACAGCTCGAACAGCAGGTTGAACGGGTAGGCAAAGCGGCCGACCACGCCGGCGCGCCGCTGGGTCATCAGCCCGATGTTCTTCGCCAGGCTCTCGCCGAGGCCGCGCTGCCAGCGGATCCGCTGGCGCGCCAGCGTGCGCAGGTCTTCCGGCGCCTCGGTCCAGCAGATGGGATCCGGCACGAAAGTGATCCGGTAGGGCTTGCCGGCGGCCCGCAGCACGCGATGCAGGCGCACCACCAGCTCCATGTCCTCGCCGACCGTGTCGGTGCGGTAGCCACCGGCGGCGACGACGACTTCCTTGCGGAACAACCCGAAGGCCCCAGAGATGATCAGCAGCGCGTTCATCGGCGACCAGCCGAGGCGACCGAACAGGAAGGCACGCAGGTATTCGACGATCTGCAGCAGGGCAAGCGGCGAGCGCGGCAGTCGCACCCGCTCGACGAAGCCGTCGCGCACCGTGGAGCCGTTGACGATCCGCACCGTGCCGCCGCAGGCGACGGTGCGCGGATCGTCGAGGAAGGGCTGCAGCACGCGGTACAGGCTGTCCGGGTGGAGAATCGAGTCGGCGTCGACGCAACAGAACAAGGGATAGCGGCTGGCGTTGATGCCGGCGTTGAGCGCGTCGGCCTTGCCGCCGTTGGCCTTGTCGATGACCCGCACGTTGTCGTGCAGGGTCGAGCGGTAGACCCGGCGCACTTCTGCGGTCGCCAGGCGCTGCCGGTAGGCCTCGGGGAACGGCTGCAGCCGGAAGGCGTCGATCAGCGCCTGCAGCGTGCCGTCGCGCGAGCCGTCGTTGATCACCACGATCTCGTATTCCGGGTAGCGCAGCTGCAGCAGCGCGCGCACCGAGGCCACGATGGTGGCCTGTTCGTTGTACGCCGGCACGATGATGGTGATCGGCATCTCGTAGTCGGAGTACGCGCGCGGCAGCACGTCCACGCGGCGGCCCAGGAAGTACTCGCGCAGCGCGAACAAGGCGTTGAAATTCAGCAACAGGTAGGCGCCGTTCATCAGCACGAAATAGCCGAGGAACACCCACTGGCCGGTTTCCACCAGCTCGTTCAGCACGCCGCGCGCTCCGCCATCACGTGGTCGAGGATGTCGCGGGCGAACTCGTCTCCCATGGCGTCGCGGGTCCGGGCCACTTCCGCCAGCGTCACGAAAGGCATCGCCAGCAGCGCCTGGGCCGCACGGTAGCGCACCCACCACTCCGGGTCCGACAGCATCGCGACCAGCGTGTCACTGTCCTGCGGCAGCCCCATGCGGCCGAGCACCACCGCCACGTTCATGCGCACGTGCCAGCGCGGATGCGCGGCGAGATCGCGGACCACCGGCAGGTCGCGCGGGTTGCCGAGGATGCGCAGGCAGATCGACTTGATGCGGTCGTCGGTCGGCGCGCGCAGCAGCCGGCTGACGATCCGCTCCGACACCGGCAAGGCCACCTCGGGCAGCACGGCAATGAGCTTCGGCACCTGCTCCGGCGGGCAGGCGGCGATGGCCGCCTCGAGCGGCGCCGACACCGCCTCGGGTCCCGCCTCCATGAACAGGTCTGCAACCCGTGGCGTGGACCAGTCATCGCGGTCCCGGATGACCGGCAGGACCCGCGGCAACGCCGCTTCCGGGTCGATGCTGATCAGGGCGCGCGCCGCCACCAGCGACACCAGCGTGTTCTCGCTGCCGAGCATCGCGAGCAACTCGTTCCAGGCACCCGAATCGCGCAGGTGACCAAGCGTGGCGGCCGCGAGCAGCCGGTCGGCGAGCCGCCCCGTGCGCAGTAGCTGTCGGGCATAACGATCAATGCCGAGCCGGGCCGCCAGCGCATTGAGTCGCAACTTCGGCTCGCCGCGCAGCAGGTCGTGCAGGATGTTCCATTCGACGAGGAACAGGCGACGATCCCGCGAGGGCAACGCAGGCAGGGCCGGGCCGGACGAATCATCCCCGCCACCGATCGCGACCTCGGCGAATACCGGGCGCCAGCGGGCATTGAAAGCCGCGCGCCGCCGTTGCGAGCGCATCAGCCGGGCCCGCAGCCAGAGTATGCCGAGGAATACCAGCAGGGCGATGGACACCGCGCCAAGCCCCGTCAGCAGCGCGACCCGCAGCAGCAGGTCAGAAGTCGTAGCGAAGCCCGGCACGGAAACCCTCGCGCGTGTAGATGTCGCCCTGCTCGTGCACCAGCAGCTCCCAGCTGACGCTCCAGTGCGGCGCCACGCGGTGCAGCCCGAGCAGCGCGAGTCCCAGCGTGCTGCTGGTCAGGAAGCGCCCGTCGCCGATGCTTTCGGTTTCGCGCCCGGCGGCGGCGATCAGTCCGATGCGACTGTCCGACGCATAGTATCGATCGAGTCGCGCATGACCGCTCCAGGTCGTGTCCGCGCGCTGCAGGCGGCTGGCCTGCACCGTGAGAGCCGCGTGCCACGGGCCGGTGTAGCGCTCCGCACCGACGGTGGCCGTGGCGAGATCATCGCCGGCATAGCCCGACTGCGACACGCCGCCGTAGACGCCCCAGCCGTCGCCGATGTCGCGGTGCAGCCGAATGCGGCCGGACCAGCGCGGCAACACTTCCGCGCCGGGCGCGACGCTGCCCTCCAGCACGAATGACCAGTCGTCGTTCCAGGGGCGCGCCCAGCCCGCGCGACCCTCGACGTCGGAAGCATCGAAGCGCTCCTCCCGCTGAACGCTGCCGAACACCCGGTAGCCGAGCGCGTGGCTGCGCTGGTACTCAATGTACTGGCTGCGCCAGTCGGGCAACCCGCTGCCAAGGTCCTGCCAGCCGAGCCCGGCCTCCAGCGACTCGGCCGGCCGCGCGGCGAGCCGTTCGCGCACCTGCGCCTCCAGCCGGATGACCGCCTGGTAGTCCGGTGCGACCTGACGCGCCTCCTCCAGCAGCGGCAGCGCTGCCGCCGGCCGTCCCGACCAGGCCAGCACCTGCGCCTTGCCCAGCAGGTAGTCCGGATTGCCGGGCGCCGCCGCGAGCAGCCGGTCGTACTCGCGCAGCGCCTCGTCCCAGCGCTCTGCCCAGGAGAGCGCCCGGGCGTATTCGAAACGCGCCTCCAGCCGGCCGGGATCCTCGGCCAGCTGCGCCTCCAGCTCCGCGAGCCGTGCATCGTCCGGCATCGCCGCGCCGACCGGCAGCAGCGCCAGTCCGAGCAAGAGGACCAGGACCCGCGCCGGCATCAAGCCCGCGCTCCCGTAGCGGTCTGCATGTGCCTGCGGATGCGCGCCAGCAGCACGCCGGCATTGAACGGCTTGGTGACGTAGTCGTTGGCGCCCAGCTCGAGCGCGCGGATCACTTCCTGGTCCGCGCTGTGCGCCGACAGCACGATCAGCGGCACCGCGCGCCAGCGTTCGTCCGCGCGGATGCGCGTGATGAGCTCGAAGCCGTCCACGAAGGGCATCACGATGTCTGTGACGACGACGTCGGCGGGGGGCTCGCGGTCGATGTGCTCGGCGGCCGAGGCCCCCTCCGGGAACGAGGCCACGACGAAGCCTTCCCGCTGGAGCATGTACTCCAGCAGGAAGGCGGTGTGCTCGTCGGGCCCGATCACCAGGGCGCGCGGCGAATCCTGCAGCAGTGGCGGCGCGGCGCCTTCAGTTCGCGTCATGCCGCGAAGAGTGCCAGAACTCTCCGGCGGGGCCTATGCGCCAGTCCTCAATTCCGCGTGTGCGCAAGCATGACGCCGGACGTCGGCTAGGCCTCGTGGCAGGCCACCCGGTGCTCGCCGACCCGCCGCAGCGCCGGGGTCTCGATGGCGCATCGCTCCACGGCGATGGGGCACCGCGTGCGGAAGGCGCAGCCCGAGGGCGGGTCGACCGGCGAGGGCAGGTCGCCCTGCAGCGGGGCGTACGGCTTGGCACGCTCCTTCTGCGGGTCGGGGATGGGCACCGCGCGGATCAACGCCTGGGTGTAAGGATGCATGGGTTGCTCGTAGAGCGCGTTGCGGTCCGCGATCTCGGCGATCCGGCCCAGGTACATCACCATGATGCGATGGCTGATGTGGCGCACGACGGCGAGATCGTGCGCGATGAACACCAGCGACAGGTTCATCTCGGCCTGCAGGTCCATCAGCAGGTTGACGATCTGCGCCTGGATGGACACGTCGAGCGCACTGACCGGCTCGTCGCAGATGACCAGTTTCGGCTGCAGCACCAGCGCGCGGGCAATGCCGATGCGCTGGCACTGGCCGCCGGAGAACTCGTGGGGATAGCGATTGACGTGCTCGGGCCCCAGTCCGACCCGGCCCAGCATGGCCTCGACCTTCTGGCGCACTTCGCGGCGCGGCATCGCCGGGAAATGCGTCCACAGCGGCTCGGCGATGATGCCGCCAACGGTCATGCGCGGGTTCAGCGAGGCCAGCGGGTCCTGGAAGATGACCTGCATGTCGCGCCGATGAATGCGCATCGCCTTCTTGTCCTTGGCGGTGATGTCCTCGCCGAGCAGGCAGACGCGCCCGGTGGTGGCGGGCACCAGCCGCAGCACGGCACGCGCCAGGGTGGACTTGCCGCAGCCCGACTCGCCCACCACGCCGAGCGTCTCACCGGGGCGCAGGTCGAGGGCGACGCCATCGACCGCCTTGAGCAGCCGCGGCCGGGCGAAGGTGGTCTCGGGTATCAGCCGGAAGTGCACCCGCAGGTCGTCGACCACCAGCAGCGGCGGGGCCGCGTAGTCGGGCTCGCGACGGACGACCGGCGCCGCTGCCGCTGCCGCTGCCGCCCCCTGCAACGCCGTGCCGTCGGCGCTGGTGGCGGAAGCATCCAGCGAGGCCAGCCGCGTGGCCTCCGCCCGGTCGAGACGCGGCACGGCAGCCAAGAGCGCGCGCGTGTAGGCGTGTCGTGGCCGGTAGAAAATGTCGTCCACCGGCCCGGCTTCCTTTTCCTCGCCGCCGTGCATCACCAGCACGCGATCGCACAGCCCGGCCACCACGCCGAGATCGTGGGTGATGAGAATGATGCTGGTCCCGAAATCACGGCGCACCTCGCGCATCAGCTCGAGAATCTGCGCCTGCACGGTGACGTCGAGGGCGGTGGTCGGCTCGTCGGCGATCAGCAGGTCCGGCCGGCACAACATGGCGGACGCGATCATCACCCGCTGGCGCATGCCGCCGGAGAATTCGTGCGGGTACATGTCGACGCGCTTGGCGGCCTCGGGAATGTGCACCTTCTCGAGCAGCTGGATGCAGCGCGCGCGGGTCTGCTTGCGGCCGAGCTTCTCGTGGTGCGCCAGCACCTGCGCCATCTGCTCGAACACCGTCATGTACGGGTTGAGCGAGGTCATCGGGTCCTGGAAGATCATGCCGATGCGCCGCCCGCGAATGCGGCGCAGCGCCGCGACGGGCATGCCGATGAGCTCTGCGCCGTCGAAGCGCGCCGAGCCGCTGGCGCGACCGTTCGAGGCCAGCAGGCCGATCAGGCTCATCATGGACTGGCTCTTGCCGGAGCCCGACTCGCCGACGATCCCCAGGGTCTCGCCGCGTTGCAGCGAGAAACCGAGATCGCGCACGGCGTGCACCTCGCCGTCCGGCGTGTGGAAGCGCACATTGAGCTTGTCGACTTCGAGCAGCGCCATCAGCGGTCCTTCGGATCCAGCGCGTCGCGCAGGCCGTCGCCGACGAAGTTGAAGCAGAACAGCGTCAACGCCAGGAACACCGCCGGGAAGACCAGCATCCACGGCGCGGTGCCCATCTCTTGCGCGCCCTCGTTGACCAGCGCGCCCCACGAGGTCATCGGCTCCTGCACGCCGAGGCCGAGGAAACTGAGGAAACTCTCCACCAGGATCACCTGCGGGATGGTCAGCGTGACGTACACCACCACGACCCCGAGCAGGTTCGGGACAATGTGGCGGCGGATGATGTTGAAGGTAGACACGCCCTGCGCCTCGGCCGCCTCGACGAACTCCTTGTGCTTCAGCGACAGGGTCTGGCCGCGCACGATGCGCGCCATGTCCAGCCAGTTGATCGCGCCGATGGCGACGAAGATCAGGATGATGTTGCGCCCGAAGAACACCATCAGCAGGATCACGAAGAACATGAAGGGCATGGCGTAGAGAATGTCGACGATGCGCATCATGACGTGGTCGACCCGCCCGCCGAGATAGCCGGCGGTGGCGCCCCAGCTGATGCCGATCAGCAGGCTGACCAGCGTCGCCACCACGCCGATCAGCAAGGAGATGCGGCCGCCATAGAGGGTGCGCACGAACAGGTCGCGGCCCAGCGCGTCGGTGCCGAAGTAATGCCGGCTCTCCCAGTCGGGCCCGATCGAGGTGTTTGCCCAGTCGGTGTGGTCGTAGGCCCAGGGCGACAGCCAGGGACCGACGATCACCAGCACCGCCATGGTGAGGATCAACGCCCCCGCGACCACCGCGGCGCGGTTGCGGCGCAGCACCTGCCAGGCGTCGATCCACAGGCTGCGGCCCTTCACCGGTTCGATGCCGGACCCGCCCGACGGGGGCAACGACTGCGGCACGGCGCTCATGCGTACTTCACCTTGGGATCGAGCCAGGCGTAGACCAGGTCGACCAGCAGGTTGAACAGGATGATCAGCGCGCCGTAGAACACCACCACGCCCATCACCAGGGTGTAGTCGCGGTTCAGCGCGCCCTGCACGAAATACCGCCCCAGCCCGGGCACGCCGAAGATCTGCTCGATGACCACCGAGCCGGTGATCACCGCCGCCGTCGCCGGGCCGAGATAGGAGACCACCGGCAGCAGCGCCGGCTTGAGGGCGTGGCGCAGGATCACGGTGCGCTCCGGCAGCCCCTGGGCCCGCGCGGTGCGCACGAAGTTGCTGCGCAGGACCTCGATCATGCTGCCGCGGGTCAGCCGCGAGATGTAGGCCACCTGCGGCAGCGCAAGCGAGATCACCGGCAGCAGCATGTGGCGCAGCCCGCCGTCGCCGATGCCGCCCGCCGGCAGCCAGCCGAGCATCACCGCGAACAGCAGGATCAGCAGCGGCGCCATGACGAAGTTCGGGATCGAGATGCCGGTCATCGAGACGGCCATCACCACGTGGTCGGTGCGGGAGTTCTGGCGCAGCGCCGCGATGGTTCCGGCGGTCACGCCGATCAGCAGCGCCAGCAGCATGGCGGAGCCGCCGAGCCGCAGCGAAACCGGGAAGCCGGCCGCAATCAGCTCGGTGACGCTGTAGTCCTTGTACTGGAACGAAGGCCCGAAGTCGCCGCGCACCAGGTTCCAGACGTAGCGTCCGAACTGCTGGATGAGCGGCTCGTCGAGATGGTAGGCGGCGCGCAGGTTGGCCTCGATCTCGGCGGGCAGCGCCTTCTCGGCGTCGAAAGGACCGCCGGGCGCGGCGCGGATCATGAAGAACGCGATGGTGATGAGGATGAGCAGCGTCGGGATGGCGCCGAGGAAGCGGGTCAATGCGTAGCGCAGCACGTCGCCCTCTCCTTCCGGCCGGTCATGGCGTCATCCCTCGGGTCCATCAGTGCTTCAGGATCTTCAGGTCTTTGCTGTAGACGATGTCCTGGATGTGCGGCCGGTAATTGCCGACCCAGGGCTTCACCAGCCGCTTGGTGACGTAGAAATAGATCGGGATCAGCGGCACGTCGTGGATCAGCACGCGTTCCGCCTCGTAGAGGTACTCGGCACGCCGCGCCATGTCGTTCTCCTGCGCGGCCAGCGCCAGCAGCTCGTCGTAACGCGGGTTGTTCCAGCCGGAGTCGTTGAGCCCGCTCTGCGAGTGCATCATCTCGGCAAAGGTATTGGCGTCGTTGTAATCGCCGATCCAGCCGGCGCGGAACACCTGGGTGGTCTGCTTGGTGCGTCGGGTCTCGAGAAACACCTTCCACTCCTCGTTGACCAGCTCGGTCTGGATGCCGAGCACCTCGTTCCACATGGCCGACACGGCAACCGAGATGGTGCGATGGTTCTCGTGCGTGTTGTAGAGGATCTGCAGCCGCAACGGCCGGTCGCGCGAATAGCCGGCGGCCTCGTACAGTCGGCGGGCTTCTGCATTGCGCTCTTCCTGGGTCCAGCTCGCCCACTCCGGCACGTACTGGTGGTAGTTCGCAGCGTGCGGCACCCATCCGTACGCCGGAATCTCGCCCGCCGTGGTGACCTGGCTGGTGATGATGTCGCGGTCGATGGCGAGATACAGCGCGCGGCGCAGCTCCGGGTTGTCCTTGAACGGTGGCCGGGTCACGTTCAGCCCGAAATAGTAGATCCCGAGGTACTCGTGGATCTGCAGCTCCTCGGGCAGGTTCGCCCGGATCCACGCGAGCTGCCGGAAGGGCAAATCGTAAGTGTAATCCAGCGCGTCGGCGCGGTAGCGCTGCAGCTCGGTTGACTGGTTTTCGATCGGGTAGTACCAGACCTCCTCCAGCGTGACGTTGGCGGCGTCCCAGTAGTGCTCGTTGCGCTCCAGCACGATGTGCGACTGCATCACCCAGTCGCGCAGCCGGAAGGCGCCGTTGGACACCAGCCGGCCGGGGCGCGCCCAGCGGTCGCCGTAGCGCTCAACGGTCGCCCTGTGCACCGGGTAGCTCGCCGAGTGGGTCAGCACGCCGAGAAAGTACGGCGTCGGCCCGGCGAGGCGGATCTCCAGGGTCAAATCGTCGATGGCGCGCACACCCAGCGCCTCCGGCGGCAATTCGCCGGCGATGATCTGCTCGGCATTGAGTATGGGCCGCAGCATGATGCTGTAGTTGGACAGCGTCTGCGGGTCGACCGAGCGCCGCAGGCCGTACTCGAAATCGTGCGCGGTGACCGGGTCGCCGTTCGACCAGCGGCCGTCCTCACGCATGTGGAAGAGGTAGGTCAGCCCGTCCTCGCTGATCTCCCAGGCCCGCGCCGCACCCGGCACGATACCGTCCGGCGCATCGTTGGTGAGACCCTCGTAGAGGTCGCGCTGCAGGTTGGACTCCGGCACCCCTTCGCTCTTGTGCGGATCGAGCGACTGGGGCTCGGCGCCGTTGCCGCGGTGCAGTACCTGGCGCTCCGCCAGCTCGGCGCCGGACTCACCGCCGATGCCGACCGGCGCCGTTCGTTCGGCGCGCGACGCCGGATCGCCGCAGCCGGCGGCCAGCGACATCATCAGCAGGAGGGGAGCGATCCATCGGCAACGGGTCATCAGGCTCGGTGTCATGGAAAATCGGCTGCGGCAAGGTATCACAGTGGGGCGGGACCAGCTAAATCCGACCGCGCGGCGTCCCCGGGGGTTCCCGCCGTCACCCGCGTCGCTGCCGGTTCGGCCCCAGCCAGAGGCCCCAGGCCAGCAGCGCCAGGCAGACCAGGCCGCTCAGCGCGAACACGGCGCGGCCGATGCGCTCGTTGAGGTCGCGCGAGAGCAGCGGCACGCCGCCCTCGATGTTGGCGGGATCGCCGAACAGGCCGATGTACAGGCCCGCCGCCGCGCCGCAGGTGAGGATGACCATGGCCGCGAACCAGCCGGCCGCCGGGCGGTGCTGCAGGAGCACGGCCACGCCGGAGACGAGGAACACGGCGCCGCCGATGCCGACCATCCAGCCCGGCGTGTTCACCGCGTCCGCCGCCGGCGCCACCACGCCAGTGGCCAGCCCGAGCAGGAAAGCACCGAGCGCGAACAGCATCAGCGACATGACGATGCGCACCGTCCAGGCGAGCCGCGGGTCGTAGTCCATGGCCGAATGATACCCGTCCGCCGCTCTGCTATGGTTGTCGGGGT
>DAOMOU010000040.1:0-13215 GCA_035444525.1 Gammaproteobacteria bacterium
GACTATAACCAGCCCAAATTTCCGGTCAATTATTCAACATATTGTGGCGTGCAATATGGCTGCTTCTGTGATCTTCGATCGGACCTGGCCGCAAGAGGGGAGGTCAAAAATCGACCAAACTCAGAGAGTAACAACGGATATCTCATGGCCGACACAGACCGTCGAGCAACTTGACACCGCCAGGTTATGTTAAAACAATCTCAGACGACCAGGCTGCTCGGGGATCAGACCTGGCCAGTGTGAAAAGGAGGAGCGGGCGAAGGGGTGGCTTTCCAGCCAGCTGGTCCCCAGATCGCAGAATTTCGCGCCAGAATTCTGTCAATTTGACAGAATATGCGTTTGTCAGGTCCATTCAGAGCTTGCCGGGGCAGCCCGGACGGTTGATCAATGTTTGCCCAGATCAGGAAGGTCTCGGGGGCCGTCACCGGGATCGGCTTCGCGAGGGCGGCGCGCTATACCAAGTGTGGATTAAGTCAAACTGTGAAGCCACTCACAGTTCGGTGGGCAACATTCTGGATTGCATCACAGTTTTCACTGCCGGAATTGGTCCAGGGAGGCTGCGGTTTTCCGCAGGACCTGACATTGATGCGTTGCAGCATCGTGATGTGCGCGGTGCCCTCAGACCTCTCCGGGAGCATAGGCCTGGATGGTCAATGCATGGATGTCAGTCTCCATCAGGCCGCCCAAGGCCGCGTAAACCAGGCGGTGGCGGCGGATCGGGGAGTGGCCTGAAAAAGCCTCCGACACCAGCGTGACCCGGAAATGACCACGCCCGTCCCGGGCGCCCGCGTGGCCAGCGTGGAGGTGACTCTCGTCCTCGATCTCCAGCATCTCGGGCTCGAGGGCATCGAGGAGTCGTTCCCTGATCATCTCGATGCGCTGTTCATTCATTGCTCTGACCCCGGTTTTACTCAGATAGAATGCCGCCCATGGCGGAGTTGATCCAAATACACCCGAAGAATCCGCAGGCGCGGCTGGTGCGGGAGGTGGCCGAACTCGTCGAGGGCGGTGGCATTGTCGCGTACCCGACGGATTCTTCCTACGCTTTCGGCTGGGCGATGGGCAACAAGGCCGCCCAGGAGCGAATTCGCCGCCTGAAGCACCTGGACAAGCATCATCATTTCACACTCGTCTGCGAGAACCTGTCGGAGTTGTCCACGTACGCGCGGGTCGACAACCAGGCGTATCGCCTGCTCAAGGCCTTCACCCCCGGCCCGTACACATTTATCCTGCCGGCCACTCGGCAGGTGCCAAATCGCTTGCAACACCCGAAGCGCAAGAGCATCGGGATCCGCGTGCCGAACCACGCGATCGCGCTGGCCATCCTGGCCGAGCTGCCGGAGCCGCTGATGAGCACGACGCTGCAGCTGCCCGACCAGGAGCACCCGATGAATGATCCCTGGGAGATCCAGGAGCGGCTCGACCACGAGCTTGCGGCGATCGTCGACGGCGGGCCGTGCGCGCTGGAGCCGACCTCGGTGATCGATTTGACCGGCCAGGTTCCGGTAGTGACCCGGGCGGGACTCGGCGACGTCAGCCATCTGGACGCGGCCTGACTCAGCCGGCGTCCGCTTCCCTATAATAGCCCGATGCAGCAGCTCTCCTTGCTCCAACTCCTGGCCGTGGCCGCGATTCCGGTTTTGTTTGCCATCACCCTCCACGAAGTGGCGCACGGCTGGACGGCGCGGCAATTCGGGGATCGCACGGCCGAGATGCTGGGGCGCCTGACGGCCAATCCGCTCAAGCACATCGACCCGATAGGCACCGTGGTCGTGCCGGCGCTTGCGCTGCTGACCACTGGGTTCCTGTTCGGCTGGGCCAAGCCCGTGCCGGTGGCGACCCGCAATCTCAGGAATCCGCGTCGCGACATGATGTTCGTCGCCGTGGCGGGACCCGCCGCCAATATCCTGATGGCGCTTTTCTGGGCTTTTTTCACCAAGCTGGCGACGCTCAGCGGCCTGCAGGGCATGACCTTGCAGTTTTTCCTGACCATGGGCCAGATCGGTGTGTTCATCAACGTGATCCTGGCAGTGTTCAATATGTTGCCGATCCCGCCGCTGGACGGCGGTCGGGTATTGAGCGGCCTGCTGCCGCCGCGTGCCTCGACCCGGCTCGACCGGATCGAGCCTTATGGCCTCATAATTGTCCTGGCCTTCATCTTTTTCGGATGGAGGTATTTTCAGCCGGTGATTACGGCGCTGCGAGACTTCTTCTTCTCGTTGGCGGGACTGTGATCACAGCATCTCTGCACGGAGCGAGCATTGAGCAGCACTACCGGTCCTAATCGGCGCGTCCTGTCGGGCATGAGGCCCACCGGCGCATTGCATCTCGGCCACCTGCACGGTGCCCTGAAGAACTGGCTGCGGATGCAGTACGAGTACGACTGCTTTTTCTTCGTCGCCGACTGGCATGCTTTGACGACTCACTACGAGGACCCGTCAGGCATCGCGCCGAGCGTGCGCGAGATGCTCGTGGAGTGGCTGGCGGTCGGCATCAATCCGGCCGCGGCGACGGTGTTTGTGCAGTCGGACGTGCCCGAGCACGCCGAGTTGCACCTGTTGCTCTCCATGATCACGCCGCTGGGCTGGCTGGAAAGGGTACCCACCTACAAGGACCAGCAGGAGAAGCTCAAGGAACGCGACCTGGGCACCTACGGCTTTCTCGGCTACCCCTTGCTGCAGAGCGCCGACATCCTCATCTACCGCGCCGGCTATGTGCCGGTCGGCGAGGACCAGGTGGCGCATGTCGAAATCACGCGCGAGATTGCGCGGCGCTTCAACCATCTCTACGGCCGCGAGGCCGATTTCGAGCAGCGCGCGGAACGTGCAGTCCGGCATCTCGGCGGCAAGTTGAGCAAGCTGTATCTCGAGCAGCGGCGCAGCTACCAGGAGCGTGGCGACGAGGCGGCGCTGGAAACCGGCAGGGCGTTGGTGGAGAACCATCCGCGCTTGACGCTGGCCGATCGCGAGCGCCTGCTCGGCTATCTCGAGGGCATCGGCCGCACCATCCTGGTGGAGCCGGACGCGCTGCTGACGCCGACGCCGCGGGTGCCGGGACTCGACGGCCAGAAAATGTCCAAGTCTTACGGCAACACCATCGGCCTTGCCGAGGCGCCGGAGGCAGTGGAGAAAAAGCTCCGCACCATGCAGACCGATCCCGCGCGGGTGCGCCGCACGGATCCCGGCGAGCCGGAGAAATGCCCGGTCTGGCAGTTTCACCGCATTTATTCGGACGAAAATACGCAGGACTGGGTGCAGAAGGGCTGCCGCAGCGCCGGCATCGGCTGCCTCGAGTGCAAGCAGCCGGTCATCGACGCCGTGCTGGCGGAGTTGCAGCCGATTCGCGACAAGATCGCGGAGTACAAGGCCAGCCCCGCGACGGTCGATATCATTCTCTCGGAGGGTCGCGAGCGGGCGCGCGACGCGGCGCGTGAGACCATGGACGACGTTCGCGAGGCAATGGGGCTCGAGTACCGATGAGCGGAGAATCGTCAGTGGCGGTCGAGGCCGGCGACGCAGCCGAGACGAGCGGCGCGATCGAGCCGCCGATGGGCTCGGGCCAGGCGGAAATGCCGTTCGCGATCGTGGACGGCGAGCCGCTCACCCAGGTGCCGATGGACCTCTACATCCCGCCGCACGCGCTCGAGGTCATCCTCGACGCATTCGAGGGACCGCTGGACCTGCTGCTTTACCTGATCAAGCGGCAGAACATCGACATTCTCAACATTCCCATCGCGAAGATCACGCACCAGTACATGCAGTACATCGAGGTGATGCAGGAACTGCAGCTCGAGCTCGCGGCGGAATACCTGGTGATGGCCGCGATGCTGGCGGAGATCAAGTCGCGCATGCTGCTGCCGCGCCCGGCCTCGCAGGAGGAAGAAGGCGAGGATCCACGCGCCGAGCTGGTGCGCCGGCTGCAGGAATACGAGCGCTTCAAGAAGGCGGCCGAGGACGTCGATGCGCTGCCGCGGCTCGAGCGGGACGTATTTCAGGCCGGCGCCGAGATGTGCGAGCGCAAGGTCGTGGAGATCCTCCCGGACGTCACGCTGCGGGAGCTGTTACTGAGCTTCCAGGAAGTGCTGTCGCGGGCGGACATGTTCGCGCACCACCACGTGCAGCGTGAGACGCTCTCGGTGCGACAACGGATGGCCGACGTACTGGAGCGGATCCAGGGCGGCCAGTTCGTCGAGTTCACTGCGCTGTTCACGCCGGAAGAGGGCCGCATGGGCGTGGTGGTCACTTTCCTGGCGATCCTGGAGCTGATTCGCGAGACCCTGCTCGACATCGTCCAGGCGGAGCCTTTCGCGCCGATTCACGTCAAGTCGCGCGGCGGCGAGCACGCACCGTCCAACGACACCACGCAGCCGGCCGCCGGCGCCTGAAGCGGAAACCACGATGGATCCTGAAAAACTGAAGAACATTGTCGAGGCGGCGCTGCTGGCCGCGGGCCGGCCGCTGGGCATCGAGCAGCTGCAGGCCCTGTTCGGCGAGCATGAACGGCCGGATCGGGCAGCCTTCAAGGCCGCCATCGAATCGCTCGAGGCGGACTACCTGGGTCGGCCGATCCGCCTCCTCGAGGTGGCGAGCGGATGGCGCATCCAGGTGCGCGAGGAAATGGCGCCGTGGCTGTCGCGGCTCTGGCAGGACCGCCCGGCCCGGTATTCCCGCGCCCTGCTCGAGACCCTGGCGCTGATCGCCTATCGCCAGCCGATCACTCGCGGCGAGATCGAGGATATTCGCGGCGTGGCCGTGAGCTCCAACATCATGCGCACCCTCATGGAGCGCGGCTGGGTGCGGATTGTGGGCCACCGCGACGTGCCGGGCCGGCCGGGGATGTACGCCACCACCCGCGAGTTTCTCGACTATTTCGGACTGAAGCGGCTCGATGAACTGCCGCCGCTCGCGGAGATCCGCGACCTCGACAGCATCAACGTCGAGCTTGATCTCGGGCTCACGGAACCGCCATCCGTGCCGTCAACGGAGGAGGCCGAAGAGCATGAAGAAGCGACCGACACTGACGCGTCGCAAGACCACGCCCGCGGCTGAGGCGGAGCCGGTCAGGATTCACAAGCTGCTGGCGGACGCCGGCATCGGTTCGCGGCGTGAGATCGAGCGCTGGATCGCCGAAGGCCGCATCGCCGTCAACGGTCGCCCGGCGGAAGTCGGCGAACGCCTGACGGGTAGCGAAAAGATCGCCATCGACGGCCGGCCGGTGCGCATCAATGAACCGTCGCGCCATCGTTATCTCGCCTACCACAAGCCGGCGGACGAGGTCTGCACGCGGCGCGATCCGGAGGGACGCCGCACGGTGTTCGACTCGCTGCCGACGCTGCGCGGCCAGCGCTGGATCGTGGTGGGCCGGCTGGACGTGAGCACCACCGGCCTGTTGTTGTTCACCACGGATGGCGCGCTGGCGAACGCGCTGATGCATCCGTCCGGCGAAGTGCTGCGCGAATATGCCGTGCGGGTGCTCGGTGAGCCGGACGAGTCGACCATCGCGCGCCTGCTGGCCGGCGTGGAGCTCGAGGATGGGGTGGCGTCGTTCGAATCGGTCGTGCCGGCCGGTGGTGACGGGCGCAACCGCTGGTTTCACGTCGCGCTGCGTGAAGGCCGCAATCGCGAGGTGCGCAGGCTCTGGGAAGCGGTGGGCCTGACCGTCAGCCGCCTCACGCGCGTCGCTTACGGGCCCGTGACGCTGGATCGCCAGCTCAGCCGTGGACGGTTCCGGGACCTGGACGCCGAGGAGGTGCGTGCGCTGTACGCCTGTGTCGGGCGACCGGCGCCGAAGCTTGCGGCGGTCGATGCCCGCGCGCTGAAACCGCGACGCCGTCGCTCGGCGCCGAGCTGATCGGCTACTGTGCGTCGAAGCTGCGGCCGGTGACACCGCGGCTGGCGGGGCCGAGCAGGTACAAGTAGGCGCCGAGGATTTCCTCGGGCGTTTTCAACTTCTGCGGGTCCTCGGCGGGATAGGCCGCGGCGCGCATCGACGTCCGGGTCGCGCCCGGGTTCACTGCGTTGACCCGGATGGCGGGCTTGTTCGCCAACTCGTCGGCAAGCACCTGGCTGAGCCCTTCGACGCCGAACTTGGACACGGCGTAGGCGCCCCAGTAGGCCTTGCCACGACGGCCCACGCCGCTGGAGGTGAAAATCACCGACGCGTCCTCGGACTTGAGCAGCAGCGGCAGCAGGCAGCGGCAGAGAATGAAGGGCGCCGTCAGGTTGACGTGCAGCACGCGCTGCCATTCACCGACGTCATGGTGCTCGATGGGCGTACGGCTGCCGAGGATGCCGGCGTTGTGCACCAGCCCGTCGAGCCGTCCCCACTGCTCCTCGATAGCACCGCTCAGGCGATCGTAGTCCTCGCCGGCGGCCCGCTCCAGGTTGAGTGGAAAGATCGCCGGCGTCGGGCCGCCAGCGGCACAGATCTCGTCGTACACGAATTCGAGCGGACGCACTCTCCGTCCCAGCAGAATGACGGTCGCACCAAGGCCCGCGGCTGCCCTCGCAAGTGCGCGTCCGATGCCGGCGCCGGCGCCGGTAACCAGGATCACCCGGTCGGTCAGCAGGCCGGGCGCGGCCTCGTAACTGGTTATCCGCTCGACGTCCATGCGCGTGTCTCCCCTCAGCTGTGCGTTTGTCCGGCCCGCCGCGCAGCGCGCCACGCGGTCCAGAGATTGTCCAGGTTGCCGGGCAGCGCCCGCGGGTCGAAGCCGCCGGCATGCAGCTTCGCGAGGCGGCGCCGGTGAAGCGCCGCGAGGACCAGTCCGGTGCGCTGGTGCGACCACTCGGCAGACGGCAGCAGTGCGTCGGCTTCGTCGAGCGCCAGGCGTGCTTCACCGGCGAGACGATCGAGGCAGGTCGCAAGGGCGACCTCCATGCGGCCGTCCGCCGCCGGCTCCTCGCTGGCGCCGGTTTCCATGATCCAGTCGCGCGGCAGCAGCCGCCGGCCGGCGGCCAGGTCGCCTTGCAGGTTCGCAATGATCTCCACCAGCCGGATGCCGGTGCCGAGTCGCTGCGCGTGGCGCCGGACGGCGCGCTCGTTGCCAGGCTCGGCCAGGCCGAGCAGCCCGGCCAGCATTTCGTGCAGCACACCGCTGCTGCGATAGCAGTACAAGGACAGCTCCGCGTAGTTCCGGCACGGCGCTGCGGCGCGCTCGGTCTCCGCTGCGTCGAGCAGCTCGAGCAGGTATTCCACCTGCACCACGCCCTCGGGGGAGACTCGGCTCAACAGCCGCGTCGCCGGATGCTGCTCGCGCCCGCCGCCGAAGCCGGCGAGCTCGGCCCGCCACCACTCCAGCCGTGCACGGGCCACGGCCGGCTCCGATGGCCGCCGCGCCGCATCGCGGAGCTCGGCGCGAAGATCCAGCAGCGCGCCGACTGCCGCGCGGGACGCAGCGGGTGTGAACAGCACCGCGTACCAATAGGGCGACCCCGGCGGCGCCGACCTGGAGCCCGGGTCCGGCAGCGCGCTCACGTGGCCGACGGCTCGCGGCCGCCGCCCTCGGGTGCGGGCGGGTCGACCGCTGCCGTCGTGTCCGGCGTGTCGACCGCGTCCGTCGCCGGCCGGTCGGGGCCGGACACCGAGCGGGCCACGGCCTCGACCTCGGGCAACTCGTCCAGCGGCCGGCGGGCCTGCACGCCGAGCTCGGTGAAGCGCCGCGCGCCAGGCAGGACCTGGCGCTCGAGCGAGCCGACGGCGCTGTTGTAGGCGTCCACGCTGCCCGCCAGCGAACGACCCACCCGTGACAGGTGCGCGGTGAAGGCCGCCAGTCGGCGGTACAGGTCGCTGGCCAGGTCGCGAATCCGCCGGGCATTCTCCGCCAGCGCGACCTGCCGCCAGCCGTAGGCCACCGCCTTGAGCAGCGCGACGAAACTGGTGGGCGTGGCGAGAATGACGTGCTGGTTCAGCGCCTCGTCCAACAGGCCGGGATCGCGCGCCAGCGCCGCGCTGAGGAACTGGTCGCCCGGAATGAACAGGATGACGAACTCCGGGCTGTGCTCGAACTGCGACCAGTAGGCCTTGGCGGCCAGCTCGCGTACCCGCTCCCGGACCTTGCGGGCGTGGCGCTGGAGCGCCGCCTCGCGGGCGGCATCGTCCGGCGCCTCCACCGCTGCCAGGTAGGCGTCGAGCGGCGTCTTCACGTCCACGACCAGCTGCCGGCCCTCGGCCAGGTGGACGATCATGTCCGGGCGCATCACGCCGCCGTCCTCGCTCGTGGTGTGCGGCTGTTCAGTGAAATCACAGTGCTCCACCATGCCCGCCAGTTCGACCAGGCGGCGCAGCGTCATCTCGCCCCACTGGCCGCGCACCTCGGGGCGGCGCAGGGCGGTCACCAGGTTGCGGGTCTCGGTGCTCAGGGCCTGCTGGCTGAGGCTGATGGATTCGAGCAGTCCGCGGATGTTGCCGAAGGCCTCGTGGCGGTCCTTCTCGATGGCGGCGATCTGCCGCTCGGTCTTGTGCAGCGCTTCGCGGATTGGCGCGACCAGCGCCTCGACCGCCTGCTCGCGCGCCTTGAGGTCGCCCTGGGCGCGGCTGCGGTGCACTTCGAGGTTCTGCCGCGCCAGCTCCAGGAAGTTGCGGCTGTTGTCCTGCAGCGAGCGGCGCGCCAGGTTGTCGAACACGCGGCCCAGGCGTTGCTCGGCCAGCGCCAGCGTGGCCTCACGCTCGGCGTCGGCGAGTGCGCGCGCCTCCAGGCGGCTTTCCGCGACGGCGAGCCGCGCGCGCAGCCGGCTGGTGCGTGGCTGCAGTGCCAGCAGGCCGAGCAGCAGGCCGAGCGCGACGCCGCCGGCGACGAACAGCACGGGCAGCCAGCCGCCCGGCTCGAGGCCGGTCACGCGACCCCCAGCAGCGCGCCCAGCTCGCCGGCCAGCGGCAGCAGGCCCTCGGGGGCCTGCAACAGGCGGTCGGCCCGCCAGGCGGCCGGGTCGTCATCCGCAGGGATGTAGCCCCAGGCCGCGGCGATGGTGTACATGCCGGCGGCGCGTCCGGCCTCGATGTCGCGTACGTTGTCGCCGACGTACACGCAACGGGCGGCCGGCAGCCCCAGTTCCCGCGCGGCGTGCAGCAGGGGCATGGGATGGGGCTTGGCGAAGGGCAGGGTATCGCCGCTGATGACGGTGCCGGCGCGTTCGCCCAGACCCAGCGCTCCGAGCAAAGGCTCGGTGAGCCAGCCCGGCTTGTTGGTCACGATGCCCCAGGGCACGGCGGCGGACTCGAGTGCGGCGAGTGCCTCGGGGATGCCGGGAAACAGGCGCGACTCCCGGCACAGGCAGGCTTCGTAACTGGCCAGGAAGCGGCCCCGCAGCTCGGCGGTAGTCGCCGCGTCCAGTGCCTCCCCGTAGCCCAGCCGGATCAGCCGCAGCGCGCCCCAGGACACCCAGGGACGCACCTGTTCATACGGCAGCGGTGCCCGCCCGTCGGCGCGCAGCATGGCGTTGAGCGCGGCGGCCAGGTCCGGCGCGGTGTCGGCAAGCGTGCCGTCGAGATCGAACAGGACCGCGGCGCGAATGGTCACCCGGCCTCCCGCTTGCGCGCATGGGCGAGGTAATTGACGTGCACATTGCCGCCGAGCGTGCAGTCGCGTGTGAACGGGTTGTAGTGCATGCCGGTGAAGCCCGTAAGCTCCAGCCCGGCCGCGCGAATCCAGTCGGCCAGTTCGGAGGGCCGGATCAGCTTGGCATATTCGTGCGTGCCGCGTGGCAGCAGCCGGAGCACGTACTCTGCGCCGAAAATTGCCATCACCCAGGCCTTGGGATTGCGATTGATGGTCGAAAAGAACACGTGGCCACCCGGCTTCACCAGGCGGTGACATGCGGCGATCACCTGGCCGGGATCGGGGACGTGCTCCAGCATCTCCAGGCAAGTCACCGTGTCATAGGCGCCGGGCCGTGCGTCGGCGTGCTCCTCGGCGGTGGACTTGAGGTATTCGACGTCGAGGCCCGACTCACGTACGTGGATCCGGGCCACCGCCAGCGGCGCCTCGGCCATGTCGATGGCGGTGACCCGCGCGCCGCGCGCGGCCATCGACTCGGCGAGGATGCCGCCGCCGCAGCCGATGTCGAGCACGCGCCGGCCCGCCAGTCCGGCCCGCTGCTCGATGAACTCCAGCCGGGCCGGGTTGATGTCATGCAGCGGCTTGAAATCGCCCTCGGTGTCCCACCAGCGATCGGCCAGCGCCTCGAAACGCGCGATCTCCGCCCGGTCGACGTTGGCGTTACGGGTCTCAGTCATGTCGGTCGGCTCCTGCAATCCGCTTTCGCCATTCGTCGGCGCGCGCCATGATGGCGGCGTCGTCCATGCGCGCCAGGCGGCCGTCCGCCACCATGCGACGCCCCGCCACCCAGACGTCCTCGACCTGGTCGCGGCCGGCGGCGTACACCAGCTGCGCGACGGGGTCGTAGACCGGCCAGGTCGAGGGACGCCCGAGATCCACGCAGCACAGGTCGGCCCACTTGCCCGCCTCGATCGAGCCGATCTCGTCCGCCAGCCCGAGCGCACGCGCGCCGTTGATGGTGGCCATGGCGAGCGCCTGTTCGGCGGTCACGGCATCGGCCCGGCCCGCGACGCCCTTGGCCAGCAGCGCCGCGCTGCGCATTTCGCCGAGCATGTCGAGATCGTTGTTGCTGGCCGCGCCGTCAGTGCCGAGGCATACGTTGACGCCGGCGGCGAGCAGCTTCTCCACCGGACAGAATCCGCTGGCGAGCTTCAGGTTGGATTCAGGGCAGTGCACCACGCTGGCGCCCGCGGCCGCCATGCGCTCGATCTCCGCGCCCTCCAGCTGGGTCATGTGGACGGCCACCAGCATGGGTGAAACCAAGCCGAGGCGGTCGAGCCGCGCCAGCGGCCGCTCGCCGCAGTCCACGACGCTGCCGAGCACTTCATCGGCAGTCTCGTGGACGTGGGTGTGAACGGGTGCCTCGAGCTCGTCCGCCAGGCGGCGGATCTTGGCCAGGTACTCGTCCTCGACCGTGTAGGGCGCATGGGGCGCGAAGGCGGTCGAGATCAGCGGATGGCCCTTGTACTCGTCGCGCAGCGCCAGGCCCTTGCGCAGGTACTCGGCCGAGTCGCCGGCCCACACGGTCGGAAACTTGATGAGGATCATGCCGACGCAGGCGCGCATGCCGATGCGCGCCGCCGCGCGCGCCACGACCTCGGGGAAGAAATACATGTCGTTGAATGTCGTGGTGCCGCCGAGCAACATCTCGGCCATCGCGAGCTCGGCCCCGTGCTCCACGAACTCGGCGCTCATCCAGCGCTGCTCGGCGGGCCAGATATGGTCCTGCAGCCACGCCATGAGCGGCAGGTCGTCAGCCAGGCCGCGCAGTAGCGACATCGATGCATGAGTGTGGGCATTGACCAGCCCGGGCATCAGCAGGTGCAGCGGCCGCTCGACGATCTCCGCCGCATCGAAACGCGCCGCCGCCTCGGCCGCCGGCAGCACCGCCACGATCCGGCCCTGGCGGATCGCCACGGCGTGATGCTCGCGCACGCCGCCCGCCGGCACGACGGGTGCGACCCAGCGGGCCTTGATCAGCGTGTCGACTTTCTCCATGCTCGAAGACTCTCCAGGCGGCGGCCGCGGCCTCGCAACGGCCTGCCGAAGCCACCCATTCTAGCGTCCCGCGCCCGGGCGAACGAGTTGGCAGTCGTGACAGACCGGCAGAAACAGATCGAACCGCTCGACCCCACCGGCATCCACGCCGTCACCTGGCGCGACGGCCGGCTCGACCTGCTCGACCAGCGCCGGCTGCCGGCCGACGTCCGGCGCGTGGTATGCGAGGACGTGGATGCGGCGATTCACAGCATCCGCGACATGGTGGTGCGCGGCGCGCCGGCGATCGGCATCACGGCGGGCTACATCGCGGTGCTGGCGGCCCGCAACAGGATCGCCGCCGGGGAAGCCGACTGGCTGGCGGGCTTTCGGCAGGACATGGTCCGCCTGCGCAAGGCGCGGCCGACTGCGGTGAACCTGGCCTGGGCGGTGGACCGCATGCTGGCGGCCGCGGCGTCGGCCGGCAGCGATCCCGTGGCCGGCCTGCTGGCCGAAGCGCGGCGCATCCATGCCGAGGACATCGAGATGAACCTCGCCATGGCGGCGCGCGGCGCCGACCTCATCGAGACGCGGGGCAGCGTGATCACCCACTGCAACGCAGGCGCGCTGGCCACCGGCGGCGTCGGCACGGCGCTCGGCGTGATCCGCGAGGCATGGCGCCGCGGCCTCGTCACGCGCGTCTGGGTGGACGAGACCCGGCCGTGGCTGCAGGGCGCACGGCTGACGGCCTGGGAACTGGGGCGCGACGGCATCCCGGCCACGGTGATCACCGATTCCGCCGCCGCCCAGGTCATGCGCAGCGAGTCGCCGAGCTGGGCGATCGTGGGCGCGGACCGGGTTGCCGCCAACGGCGACGTCGTCAACAAGATCGGCACCTACGGGCTGGCCGTGGCGGCGCGCCACCACGGCGTGCGCTTCATGGTGGTCGCGCCGAGCTCGACGCTGGACGCTGCCACCGCATCCGGCGACGAGGTCGAGATCGAGCAGCGCGATCCGGCCGAGATCTGGGCGGCCGCCGGCGGCGTGCCGGCTGGGGCCGACGCGCGCAATGCGGCGTTCGACGTGACCCCGGCGGCGCTGATCGACGCCCTGGTGACCGAACGCGGCGTTGCCGCACCCCCCCTCGGGCCCGCTCTCGAGGCGCTGCTGCGGGGCTGACAGCACGTCTCCGGGCCGTTTGCGCGGCCCCCCTGTGGTACCATTGCACGCTTGTATGCGAGGTCAATTCCGCACTGCATCATGCAGGGCGCGGAGTGGCATAACTTATTGTTTTTAAACGGCCGGTTACCGCATGTCTGAAGTCGCAAAAGAGATCCTCCAGGTCAACCTCGAAGACGAGATGAGGCAGTCCTACCTCGACTACGCGATGAGCGTGATCGTGGGGCGGGCGCTGCCGGACGTCAGGGACGGCCTCAAGCCCGTGCACCGGCGTGTCCTGTACGCCATGCGGGAGCTCGGCAACGACTGGAACAAGGCCTACAAGAAGTCGGCCCGCGTGGTCGGCGACGTCATCGGTAAATACCATCCGCACGGCGATTCCGCGGTGTACGACACCATCGTGCGCATGGCGCAGCCGTTCTCGATGCGCTACGTGCTGGTGGACGGGCAGGGCAACTTCGGCTCGGTCGACGGCGACTCCGCCGCGGCCATGCGCTACACCG
>DAOMOU010000041.1:0-13207 GCA_035444525.1 Gammaproteobacteria bacterium
GAGCCGCTCGACCAGCAGCTTGCCCGACTTGTCCTCGGCCTCGCCGCGGCTGTCTGAGACCGTCAGGACGGCGATGTTGAGGGGGACGAAGCTGCGTTCGGTCATGGCGCGGTTCCGGGCGTGAAATGCGGTTCCGTATTGTAAGCCATGGCTCCGCCGGGGGAGACGTCCAGGCGGCGGGCCGCTCGTCGCCGCGCCGTCCGGGGGGCCGTGCAGGGTTCGCCCGCGATGGAAATCACGGATAATGTCGGTCGAACGGACGGTGGCTTGCCGAGCTGGAGGATGGTTCATGAAAATTCGTCGCGTCGTCGCATTGGGTTGCATCCTGGCCGGCCTGGCGGCGCCCTTGCAGGCCCAGGATCGCTTCATCGTCGTGGCGTCCACGACTTCGACCGAGAATTCCGGTCTGTTCGGCCACCTCCTGCCGTTGTTTCGTGACGCCACGGGCATCGAGGTCAGGGTCGTGGCGGTGGGCACCGGCCAGGCCTTTGCCATCGCACGCCGGGGCGATGCCGACGGACTGCTGGTCCATGACACAGCCGGCGAGGAACTGATGGTCAGCGACGGCTTCGCTCTCGAACGGCGCAACGTCATGTACAACGACTACGTCATCGTCGGCCCCGCGGCCGATCCTGCCGGCATCCGCGACGCCGCATCCGCTGCCGAGGCCTTCACCCGCATTGCCGGGCGTACGACGCCCTTCGTGTCGCGAGGCGACGACAGCGGCACGCACCGGGCCGAGCTGCGAATCTGGCGGCAGGCCGGCCTCAGCCCCCACGGCAGCTGGTACCGCGAAGTGGGCAGCGGCATGGGCGCCACCCTGAACACGGCGGCCGGCATGAGCGCCTATGTGCTGGCCGACCGCGGCACCTGGATAAGCTTCGCAAACCGCCAGGACCTGGAGGTGCTGTTCGAAGGCGACCCGGAGCTGTTCAACCAGTACGGCAGCGTGTTGCTCGACCCGGCCCGCAATGCACATCTCAAGCATGACCTGGCGCGCCAGTGGCACGACTGGCTGCTGTCCGAGGCGGGGCAGGCCGCCATCGCCTCGTTCCAGCTCGACGGCCAGCCGCTGTTCTTTCCCAATGCCGGCAGGCCGTGAGTCAAAGGCCGGTCAGCGCGTTCGCAGCTCCACGCCGAGATACAGCGTCCTGCCAGGCTGCTGGTAGCCGAAGGACTCGGCGTAATCTTCGTCCAGCAGGTTCTGGGCCCGGGCAAACACGCTGATCGCATCGTTCCTGAACGACTGTGACACCACGACGTTGGCCACGGTGTAGCTGTCCAGCTTGAGCGCCGTGGTCGGCGTGCTGCGCGACAGCGCATAGCTGTCCGTCGCCCGCAGCAGTTCCAGTCGCAGGCGTGTGCCCGACGCGAAGTCGTAGTCGCCCGTCAGGGAATACTTGTGCTCCGGCCGGTTCTGCAGGATCGTCGTGTCAGCGCCCGGCGAGCGATTCTCAGAATCGAGCCAGGTGTAGCCAAAGGCCAGTGTGAGGGCATCGGTGGGACGATAGGCCGCCGTGAATTCCACGCCCTGGAAGCGATATTCGTCGAAATTTTCGGACACGCCGCCACCGGGCGGACGCTCGATGAAGTCGCGCGCGTCGATGCGGAACACCGCCAGCTCCAGCGTCGCGGCGCCGTCCGCCAGCAGGTGCTCGAAGCCGATCTCGTAATTCATGGTGCGCTCAGGCTCCAGCTCCGGGTTGCCCCGGTCGGCGGCAAACAGGTCGCGCAGGGTCGGGAAACGGATCTGGCGCGAAACCATCGCGCGCAGCGCCGAGTACTCGCCGAGGCGGTAGCGCCCCCCAAGCACGAAGCCCGTGTCACTTTCGGACCCGGCCGTGTCGGCGCTCTGGAAGTTCTGGCTCAGCCCGGCGACGGCCGAGAACCGGCCGCCGGGCGTGTACTCGTATTCCGCGGCCAGCGAGTAGACCTTGAGCGACTCGTCGCCGTCGATCGGCACCGGCGTCGCGGCGCCGCCACCGCCACCGCCACCGCCGCCGCCGCCACCGCCACCGCCACCGCCACCGCCACCGCCGCCGCCGCCACCGCCACCGCCACCGCCACCGCCACCGCCACCGCCGGGCGCGGTCATGGTGAAGCCGCTGGCCTGCCATTCTTCCTTGCGCCCGTTGGAGCCGAAGGTCAGCAGGCCGGCGTCCGAGATGCGATGCGCCAGCTGCAGGCCGCCGCCGGTGATCTTGGTGGTCGCATCTTCGCTGAAGGAGCCGGCCGCGGCCTGGTTCGCGTAGCCGGCGTCGTCGTAGCTGTCGGTCTGCTCGTTGCGCCGGTTGAAGAACAGGGTCGGACGCAGGCTGAGTTGCTCGGAAATCTGCCAGGACAACGCCGTGTGAACGTTGACGTCGGCGTACTCGGCCCGCTCATAGCGTGTCCGGTTGGCATAGTCGGAGTCGGCACTGCTGATCGTGATCGGCGGTTTGCCCAATTCGCCTTCGCGGTGACTCACCGTCAGGCCGCCCCGCACACTGGCCGTCGGATCCCAGCCGAGATTGACGGTCATGGCCTTGTCCTTGCGGTCGCTGTTTTCGCGGCGGCCGCCGTCCTCCAGTGAAGTCGGGACGAAATCGTCCGACAACTCGAAATAATCGCGATCGAACCAGGAGCCCGAGGCCATCACCCCGAACTTCCCGGCGCGGGACGCCACATGGCCGCGCACCTGGCCGGAGCGCTGGAAGCCGCGCTCGGCGCGCAGGCTCGCATCCGTGCCGTCGACGTCGGCGCCGCGGGTGATGATGTTGATTACGCCGGCATTCCCGCCGGCACCATAGAGGACCGACGAGCCGCCGCGCGTCACCTTGATGCGTGCAATGCTCTCGACCGGGATGGCGGCGGCGTCGAACTGGCCGTCGAGCGAGGAGTTCAGCGGCACGCCGTCGAGAAACAGCAGCACGTTCCTGGTCCTGAGCCCGCGGATATCGATGCGCGGCGTGCCGTCGCCACCGTAGCGCACGTACAGGCCGGGCAGCAGGTCAATCGCCTCCTCCAGATTGCGTGCGCCGGAGCGGCGGATGTCGTCCGCCGAGATCTCGTCTACCGACCCGACCAGCTCGACCGTCCGCGGACCTTGTGCGGTAACCACGACCTCTCCGAGGTCGAGAGTGGGTGCAGCATCGGCGGCGACCGTCAGCGGGGCGGCCGCCGCGAGGCCGGCCAGGCCGGCACTCAGCAGGAATCTGGTTTGTTGCATGTTATTGCCACTCTATTGCGCATCAGGGGAAACGGAGCGGGCAGTATGCCAGAGTCTGGCGGATCTCAATTGGCACGAAGTTGCATAACTTGGCCCCTCGCGCACAGCGCGCACGCCAGAGTTTTTGTGGCCGCAGCAAAAGTGTTACCGTTCCGGCCCACGCGCTGCCGGCGGCCCTCGCGGACCGCCGGCAGCGGCCAATATCCAGGATCGTCCCCGGAGGCCCGGCATGAAGACTCAGCACCAGAACGCCATCACCCACGTCGTCGGCCTGCTGTTGGCCGCGGTACTGTTCACGGCCGGTGACGCGCCGGCGCATGCGGACCAAGCCGATGCGAAAAAAACCGTGCGGCTCGCGGTGGTCAAGACGCCGGCGCAGACGGGCCTGCTCGACCACTTGCTGCCGCAGTTCGAAGCGAAATCAGGCTACCGGGTGGAGGTCTACAGCGGCAGCGACGTCTATGACAGGGCCCGCAGGGGCGAGGCCGACCTGGTCATTTCGCACCTGGGCAAAGGCGCCGTCGAAGATTTCGTGACCTCCGGCGCCGGCCTCTGGCCGCGACCGGTGTTCGCCAGCCAGATGGTCATCATCGGCCCGGCAAGCGACCCTGCGGGCATCCGCAGCACGCAGGACCCGATCGAGGCCATGCGGCGCATCGCGGCCGCCAAGGCGGGCTTCGTGGTGGGTGAGAGCGTCGGTCGCCGTTACCTGGCGGCCCTGCTGCTCGCGGGCGCCGGCGCGCCGGACCGCGGCGACTGGTTCGAGCAGAAGGACTTCTCGGGCAATGAACTCATTCGCTACGCCGAAGAGCGCGGCGCTTACGCACTCGTCAAGGGGCCCGCTTTCGCGCAGTTCAGCGTGCGGCACGAGTCCGGCATGCGGATCCTGCTCGACGAGTCGCCGCTGCTGTATCGCGTCATGGCGATCGTGCCCGTCAACCCTGCCAGGGTGGACGGCATCAACACGGCCGGCGTCGCGGCCCTGGTCGAGTACCTGTTGTCAGCCGAAACCCAGGCGGCGATCGCCAACTTCAGGCACCCGGCGACCGGCGTCCCGATGTGGTCGCCAGCGGCGCGCCACAATCATTCCAAGGGTCTGCCGCGACCGCGCGGGTGACGCGGGCCGGCCGGCCTCTCAGTCGGTGCCGAGGATGACCTCGGAGGCCTTGATCACCACATAGACCGGCTTGCCCGAGGCGAGGCCGAGGTCCTTGACGGCATCGCTGGTAATCATCGAGGTGATGCTGTTGCCGCCGCCGATGTCCACCGTGACCTGGCTGTTGACGGGTCCGGACTTCACATCCTTGACGGTGCCCCTGAGTACGTTCCGTGCGCTGATCTTCATCGAGGTATCTCCATCTGCTGACTATTTCGTGGCGGGGCATTCCGGCCCTATGGCCTGCTCTCGGCCACCTCAAGCATAGTCTGCTCCCGCCGCGCGTGTCCCCGCATCGGGCCGGGGGGCGCCGGCGAGCTCCACCACCTGGCCGCTGTCGGCAAGGTCGTAGCCGGGAATGCCACGCATCCTGGTCCTGAACCCGTCGCCTTGCAGCGCCCCGGTCAGCGCTTCGAGCCAGGACGGCGGCGGGCTGCTGCGTTCCATTGCCAGCAGGTAGCGTTCCTTAACCAGCGGCACGAAATCCAGTCCGAACCGCGCGGCAGCCGCTTCCACTCCGAAGCCGGCATCCGCCGCACCGCTGGCGATCATCGCTGCAACCGCCAGGTGGGTGAACTCCTCGTTGTCGTAGCCGCGGATGTCGGCCGGCTGGAGGGCCGAGCCTTTCAGCAGGCAGTCGAACAGCATCCGCGTGCCCGAGTCGGGCTGGCGGTTCACGAATTGCACCCTCGTCCGGGCCAGGTCTTCGATGCCGGCGATGCCGCGGGGATTTCCGGGCGGCAGCATGAGTCCCTGCTCGCGGTAGGCGAAATGCAGCACTGTAAACCGGTCGGGATGAAGCAGCCGCCGGTAGGCGGACTCGATCTCGGCGCCGAGCGGGCCGTGGGGCACGTGGAAGCCCGCGAGGTCGCACTGGCCGGCAACCAGCTGGCGCACACAGTCCAGGCTGCCGCGGTACTGGACGTTCAGCTTGGGCTTCCTGAGTCCGTTCATGCACTCTTTCAGGACGCCCAGTGCGAGGTCGTGGCTGGCCACCAGCCGCAGCGGCAGCGCCGTGGCCACCAGGGCCGCCAGCTCGTGCTCGACCTCGGCGCTGATGCTGTCCAGGAATGGCGCCAGCCTGCTGTGCGCACGGCGCTCGGCCCACAGGATGCTGCGGCCCAGTGCCGACAGCGAGGCGCCGCGCCCGCGTTCCAGGTTTACCAGCGGCGTGCCCATGGACTGTTCCCAGCCCTGCAGCAGGCCCCAGGCGTGCCGGTAGGACGCGGCCGTGGCGATGGCTGCGCTGCGCAGCGAAGCGCCTTGCTCGATGGCATGCAGCAGGCGGAACAGCAGCGGGTCGACCTCGCGCGGCGCGTCCTGGCCGATCCGCCAGCGAATTTCCAGTTCGACGTTCATGTGCGTGCCCGGCCCGGCTGGGGTGATTGGACTTGGCCGGGTTTATAACATGCAGCCGCGCTCCGGGCAGGTCCGGAAGCAGTTGTCTGCGCCGGGTCCCGGTCAGGGCGAGCGCGGGAGCGCGTTGGCGTCGAGGTACAACGGCGCGCCGAATTGCTCGCGCCCGAATTCCCGGATGAGGGACTGGCCGGCAGGGGCGGCCAGGAACTCGAGGAACCGCCCCGCAAGGGCCGAGGCGGGGCCGCGGGGCGCCAGCAGTCCATGGTAGGCATTCACCAGGCGAGGATCGCCCGAGAAGAGTCGCTCCAGCCGGGGCAGCTCCGCTTGCAGAGCCGCCCAGGTGCTGTTGTCGGTGAGGAAATAGGCGCCCTCGGCGTTCGCCCGACGCAGGCTCGCGGCCATGAAGTCGCCGCTTTCGGTATAGCCCGGCCAGTCCGGGTCGACGCCGGCTTCCGCCCACAGTGCAAGCTCGCGCCGATGCGTCCCCGACTGGTCGCCGCGCGACAGGAAGCGGCTGCCGGTCGCGGCGATGCGCCGCAAGGCGTCCAGCGCGTCGGTTGCGTCCCGGATTCCCGCAGGATCGTCGCCAGGGCCGACGAGGTAATAGGCGTTGCCGCCAACCGGTGTGCGCTGGCCGGCCCAGCCGTCTGCCACCGCCGCTCGTTCCGCGGCCGGCGCATGCACCATCACGAGGTCGACCTGTCCGGTTCTGAGCAGTTCCACCGCGGCGCCGGAGCCCGCCTTGTACCACTCCAGCCGGATCGGCTCCTGGTCGCTGAAGCTGGCGGCGAGCTCGGCGATCAGTCCGAGCTCGCCCGGACTGCCGGTCGCCAGGCGGAGCACCGGCCCGGACTCGCCATACACGGCTTCCGCCCGCGGCGCAGAATCGGCGGCAGCCGACCCGCCTGCAATGCAGGCCAAGCCGGCCGCCGCCACCAGGAGAACCGGGTTACGGCGCCGCGGACGCATGCCGATGGACCTCGATGCGGTTCAGCCAGCGCACATGCCGATGGCAGCGCTGGTAGTCACCGGCGGAGACCAGTGCGATCAGGCCCTGGTCGGTGCCCAGCGGCGCGCCGTTCTTCTCGTAGTACACGAGCACCTGGTCGCCGATCGGCGAGTTGCGCAGTTCCTGCAGCGAGAACATGACCTGGTAGCCGTCGGTCGCGCTGGCCACCACGTAGATGGTGTTGCGCGAGTGCAGTGCTTCGTCGTCGACCTCCGCCGCATCGAGGAGATCGCGCAGCAAGACGCCGCGATAGTCCTTGCCGACGTATTTCATCCGGCGGGGCGAGCACATCACGATCTCGTCGATCATGGTCGCGGGCATCTCCCGCAGGGCTTCCACCTTCAGTTCCAGGGGCGCCTTCACGAGGCCGCCGACGGCCAGCGTCCGGCTGGCGGCTGCATCGTGGTTGCGTCGGTCATCGGCAGCAGCGCCGGCTGCAAGAGCCAACGCCGCTGCCGCCGCAATCCCCCATTTCACGGTCAGCACGGATTATTTCCCGAAAAGGTACTGCAGGTTGACGAAGAAGTTGCGGCCCGGCTCGGGAAAGCCCTCGTCGTATGCATAGTCCTCGTCCATGACATTGTTGGCGCCCAGCTCCGCGATCCAGCCGTTGCGGAACTCCCATGAGCCCTTGAGGTTGGCCACGGTGAACGAGCCCACCGGCCGCGCGCCCGTCGATTCGCTGACCCGGCTGCCCTCGTACACGATGCTGGCGATGATATCCAGCATGGGTATCGGGTTGTACACCAGGTACCCAAAGGCCTTGTGCTCGGGAGTGTCGATCGGCAGGACCTCGGGCCGGGTCTTGTTCTCCCGGTCGAGCCAGGTGTAATCCAGGTGCAGGTCCAGCTGGGAAGTCAGCGAAACGTCAAGGTACAACTCGATCCCCTTGTTGTCCTGCTCCTCGATGTTCTGCGCTTGCTCGCACGGCGGGCTGGTGCACAGGGAATCATCGATGCTCACGCTCTGGATCGCGTCCTTGATCTGGCTCAGGAACACCGCCCCACCGTACTGGACGCGTCCCAGGTCGCGCGCGAAGCCGATCTCGAAGTTGGTGGAGGTTTCCGCCTGGAGGTCCGGGTTCGGCAGCGCGGAGCCGAAGCGGAAGGAGTAGCGGTTACTGATGGTGGGGAAACGGGTCTTGCGACCCACCGTGAAGTGAACTTCGGTGGTTTCGCTCAGGTCGTGGAACAACCCCAGCTGGTAGTTCATGGCGGAATCGCCGCCAGTCGGCAGCGGCAGGATCGTGCCGTCGTCGAGCAGGGTCTCGGCACGCTTGCTGTCCTGGCGATTCCAGCTCGTGCCCGCAATCAGCTTCGTCGCATCGCTGATGGTCCAGGTGTCCTCGACGCCGATGGATACAGTTTCGTCCTCGAACTTCTCCCATGGCTCGCCGAAGTCGCCCTGTTCGCTGTGGAAGTCGCGCTTCAGGCTGGCCGCGAACTTCAGCAGGTGCGCCGGGCCGAGGTCGAAGCCGAACTCGGCGCCGCCGCCCCAGGTGTGGTCGTCGTAGGTGCTGTTGAAGGCGAACGGCCGGTCCTGAGTCGTATAAGTGTTGTCGTCGAACGAGCTCAGCAGGTTGTCGAACTCGTCATAGTAGGCGCGCAGGCGCACGTAATGGCCGTTGCCGAACGCGGTGCGCGAGAGGAAATAGAGGCTCTCCTTGTCGTAATAGGGCCAGCGCCAGAAGCGCGAACGGACCGAGGGGTCCTGTCCGCCGTAAGGCGGCGTGCCTTTAACGCCGTCCTGCTTGTAATAGCTCAGCGCATATTCGTCAGTGTCGTTGGGCGTGAGGCCGAATTTCAGACTGAACTTGGTGTCCTTGATGTCGGAGTTGTCCCGGACGCCGCCGTCCTCGGCGCCGCCGGGCGTGTAATCTCCCGAGACGCTGACGTCGTCTCGGTCCAGCACCGAGGCGCCGCCCTGGACGTACCAGCCTCCCTGGTTGCTGCCGAAATTCGCGGCCACTCGATGTACGTTCTTGCCCCAGTCGTCGTCGAAGCCGAGGCCGGTAAGAACGTCCGCCTCGAATTCGCTCGAGGGACGGCGGCTGACCAGGTTGATGCTGCCGCCCAGGGTGTTTGGCCCGTAGAGCACCGAGGTGAACGCCTTGGTCACCTGGATTTCCGCAAGGTCGAAGGTCGTGAAACGCCCCAGGTCGATGCTGCCGTTGTAAGGGACGTAGACAGGAATGCCGTCGACGAACAGCGGCACCTGCCGCGAATCGAAGCCGCGGATGAACACCACTCGCTCGTTGCGATTGCCGATATTTTCGACCATCACGCCCGGCAGCAGGTTCAGGGCCTCGGTAGCGTCGTAGCGCTCGTGGCGGCGCATGTCTTCGTTCGTGATCCGCTCCACTCCCGGGTAGGCGAGGGCAACGTCGTCGGCATTGCCAGTGACCTCGACCACGCCGAGATCAAACCGGTCCGGCGCGGGACGGTCCTTGTCGGCGGCGTCAGTGTCCGCGAACGCGGCATGCCCAAGGCCAATCAGCAGGCCGATGGCCGCGCAAACGCGCTTCGTTCCTTTCATCCTTTGTTCCCCCAAGTCTTCGTTTTCTGCCAATATGCATGGACTGACATAATAGGTCCAACCCAGGCGCATTGTTCTAGGAGTTACTGGTCGCCGCAATATGTAAATCACGACATAACTTGATGGGCCAAGCCTGGCGCCACGCGTGTTGCGGCGCCTGACAGCGTGCTGCGAGCCGCGGCGCAGGAGACCAGCGGCATTGTCGCTGCGAAGAACATATTGCTTCGCAACACAGTGCTCCACATAATGGCGGGATTACATCAAAAGCCTAATAGAAACTTGCAGTAAACTGCCGCGTCGTTGTTGGCGCCGCAGCGTGCCGAGGGAAATGCATTATGAAAATCACAACATATTGCCGGATGGGGTTGCTGGCGGCCGCCGCTGCGGCTGTTCTCGCTGCCGCGGCGCCGCTCAACGCGCAGGAGCGGCCGCCCAGGGATCCCGCCACGGAGACCTGCGAAAGCTACGACCAGGACGTGCGCGGTGACATCGCGCTGCTGCAGCAGGAGGCCCGGCAGTTGACGTCCGCCGTGGACGGCGGTGCGGAGCCCCCGGCGGTGGAGGTCGTACGACACTACGCGGTCACGCTGCACCCGCAGGGCGAAGTGAAATTCGTCGTCGAGCCCAGCCGGGTCATGCTGGCGGACGGCTCGTTCGCGGGGCACATGAGTTTTTCCGTGCCGGTGACTGGACGCTACCGGATCGGGCTGACCAGCGAATCCTGGGTCGACGTCCTTGCCGGCGGTGATTACCTCGACGCCGCGGCCTTCTCCGGTCGGGTGGGCTGCAAGCCGCTGCGCAAGCTGGTGGACTATCAGCTCGACGCCGGCAAGCCCTACGTGTTGATGTTGAGCGGGGGATCCGAGGAGGTCATGGGACTGGCCATCCGGCCGGTACACGAGGGCTAGGGCTGCCATGGGCCGCGCCGTGTTGTCGGCGCTGGCGCTGGCAGTCGCCGCGGCCGGCGCGCCGGCACACGGCGCCGGTCCCGGCGAGTCTGTATCGCTGCTGGTGCGCGCTTCCGGCGGCGCGGCGACCTCGAGCGGCGATGAGCGACGAGTGCTGACGGCGCGCATCGAGGGCCTGAGCGAGGCGCAGCGCGCCGCCGCCCGGCAGGGCGAGGCGTTCTTCAACACCAGCTTCATCCCGAGCCCCGCGGCGGCGACGCGGCGCGACGGGCTGGGTCCGCTGTTCATCTCCGCCAACTGTCGGAGCTGCCACAACAGCCTGGGACGCGGTCGGCCTCCTGCCGCCGACAACCAGCAGCCGGTCTCACTGGTGCTGCAACTCGGCGCCCCGCGGGGTGACGGCAGCTGGGGCGACGAGCCGACGTATGGCCCCAACTTCAATCCCTTCGCGGTCCCGGGCGTCGAACCGGAGGGATCCGTGGTCGTCACGCGCACGCCGGTCCGCGGACGCTATGCCGACGGCGATGAGTGGGAGTTGCTGGCGCCCACCTATCGCTTGACGGACCTGCGTTACGGCGGGCTGCACCCGCATACGGCGATATCGCCCCGCCTGGCGCAGCCGATCATCGGCATGGGGCTGCTGGACGCGGTGCCGGAGGAGGTGATCCTGGCGCTGGCCGACCCCGACGATGAGGACGGTGACGGGATTTCCGGGCGCCCCAACTGGATCGACGCCGGCGATGGTCGCCGGCGCCTCGGGCGATTCGGCTGGAAGGCCAACCAGCCCGACCTGCGCGCCCAGACCACCGCCGCGCTGTTCGCCGAGATGGGCATCACCTCTAGCGACCGGCCGGAACAGAACTGCACGGCCGTGCAGACGGCGTGCCTCGAGGGACCCCACGGCGACGAGCCGGAAATCGCAGACGCCGACCTGGCCGACCTGGTGTTGTTCCAGCGCGTGCTCGCGGTGCCGCCGCGGCGCGCACTCGACGACCCCGAAGTGATTCGCGGTGCAGCCCTGTTTCGCGAGGCGGGCTGCGATGCCTGCCACGTGCCCCGGCTGCTGACCGGCGACGTCCCGGGCCTGCCCGCCCTGTCCCGGCAGGAGATTTTCCCGTTCACCGACCTGTTGCTGCATGACATGGGTCCGGAGCTGGCCGACGGCCGTCCCGACCACGAGGCCTCCGGCACCGAGTGGCGGACGCCGCCATTGTGGGGCCTGGGACGCGCCGGCGACCTCGCGGACGAAGTTTTCTACCTGCACGACGGGCGCGCCCGCAGCCTCGAGGAGGCCATCCTCTGGCACGGCGGCGAGGCCGCCGGGGCGCGCGCGCGCTTCATGGCCTGGGACAGGGCGCAGCGCAAAGCGCTGGTGAGTTTCCTGGAGTCGCTCTAGGACCGGTTCGCGTTATCAAGGAGGATCATTCGATGCGGGAAACGTGGTGCACAGGGCGAGCCCTCGCCGTGGCCGGGCTGCTGCTGACTGCTGCTGCGCCTGCGGTCCATGCCGCCTACAACTCCCATGCGGAGTCCGATTCGGAGCTGTTCTTCGCGACCTACCCGCACTTGCTCGGCACACGGATCGACGGCTGCGACGTTTGCCACGTGCGCATGGTCGGCCTGCCGCCGGGTGCGGACGAGGGGCCGGCCGTGCCACTGAGCAGCTGCGATTCCTGTCACCTCATCACCGACCACGGGCACCGGCCGGGCGACACCCTGACGGCGTTCGGCCGCGACTATCTCGAGGCAGGGCGCGACGCGGCGGCGCTGTCGGTCATCGGCGCGCGTGACTCGGACGGTGACGGCCATGCCAACGCGACAGAACTCGCGGCGGCGACCGACCCGGGCGACCCGGGCAGCACGCCGGAAGCGAAGCCGGCGCCCCGGGCGGTGGTGTCGCTGGAGGGACTGCGCGCGGCCGGCGTGCCGGCCCACGAGCAGACGATCTTCGTGAACGTGTCGAAGTCACGGGAAGGAGACAGCTATTCCACCGTGCGCGGCTTTCGGCTCATCGACGTGCTGGCGGCCGCCGGGATGTCTGCCTCGGCAACCAGCATCGACGTCATCAGCCTCGACGGCTACCAGGCGACTTTCTCGATCGAGCAGTTGCGCCGGTCGTATCCGCAGGCCGTCCCCGTGTTGGGCCTGGACAAGGAAACCCTCGGTGAGTGCGGGTGGGTCCGGTACGGGGCCGGCAACCTGGCGCCGGACGAGCCATTGGCCGACGCCGACGTCCTGCTCACCTTCGTCATCAACGGCGACCGCTACGACCCCGCAATGCTGGCTGAGGGCGGTCGCCTGCGCGGCAGCGGGCCGTTTCGCGTCGTCGCCCCGCAAATGAAGTCGCCCGGCATCCCCGACCTGTCGAGCCGCGCCGATCCGGCCTGCCTGGCGCAGGTTCCCCCACGACATCACTACCACCGGGATTACGAGAAGAACTCCGACTACTGCGTGAAGGCCGTGGTCGCCATCCGCGTCAATCCCCTCCCGCCGGGGACCATGGACGTCCACTGGCCGCGGCACGCGGCCGCGGCCATCGAGGACGAGAGCATCATCGTGTTCGGCGCCCTGCAGGACCCTTGAGGGTGGCGTCGCGCGGTCAGCAAAGCCCCGAGAAGGGCTGTACCGGCACCTCGGCGCCGGCCTCCACGTCGCCGCAGTCTTCCGGCAGCACGATGAAGCAGTTGGCGCGGGCCATTGAGCGCAGGATACCGGAGCCCTGCCTTCCCGCGGGCGCCACGGTGTAGCGACCCGCGTCGTCCATGCTCAGCACGCCGCGCTGGAACTCGCGCCGGCCGGGCTTCTTCCGCAGGCGCGAGGCCAGTGTCGCGGTGACGCGCAGCGGGGCGTCCGGCGCATCGAGGCCGGCGAGGATCCGCAGCGCCGGCTGCACCAGCTGGTAGAAGGTCACCATCACCGACACCGGGTTGCCGGGCAGGCCGAAGAACAGCGCCCCGGCCACCCGGCCGAAAGCGATCGGTCTGCCGGGCTTGATGGCCACGGTCCAGAAGCCGACCTCGCCGATCTTGTCG
>DAOMOU010000042.1:0-4392 GCA_035444525.1 Gammaproteobacteria bacterium
CATGGGCGCGCTGAGTGAGCTCAGACTTCGCCGAACGAAGCGCGCCCATGGCGGCCCGGTGCCGCGGACATCCGCCGAGCGATGCGCGCCCATGGCGGCACGATCCTGCAGACGAGCGGAAACAGGTGTCTGACCCCGGTTTTCAGAAGGCGGCGAAGCTGTCGATGCCGCGCAACAGCAGGTCCCAGCGAGCTTCGACGGCCTCGCGCGCCGCGACGGCCGGCAGGCCGCTGACCAGCGCGGCGCGCGCGAACACCCAGCCGATGGCGTCATGCGGACCGAGGCTCAGGAAGAAGCCGAGTTGCCGCGCATCCCAGTCGTCGGGCGCACGGCCCGCCGCCACCCGCGCGACGGTCTCGGCAACGTGCCTGCCCTTGCGCACGGCGGTCTGCGCGGTGGCGGCGTCGAACGGCACGCCGTGCCAGCGGGCACAGTCGCCGGCGGCGAAGACGCGCGGCAACGGCCGGCGCCGGTGAAGCACCTGGCCGGCGGCATTCGCGTCGATGCGTTGCACGGTCGGCCCGGTGCACAGCAGGACGCCGGCGGCCGGCTCGGAGAGCGCGCCGGCAGGACCCTGCATGCGCACCCGACCGCGCCCGAAACCGTCGTACCGGGTGCCGAGCCGGAGGTCGAGATGCAGCGCATCCAGCCGTTCAAGCACTTCGCGGCGCAGCCCGTCGGGCTCGGACGCGAGGATCGTGTCGGACGCCTCGACCAGCCCCAGCGGCGCCCCCCTCGGGCGCGCGGCGGCAAGCTCGAACAGGCACTGCAGTCCGCTGGCGCCGGCGCCCACGACCCAGACGCGGTCTGCGGAAGCGGCGAGTCGCTTCCACGCATTGACGCCGGGCCCGGTGGCCAGCGCCTCCAGCGGAATCGGCGGCGTGCGGCTGCGCGACACCCGGCCGGCCAGGCCCGGCAGGCCGGTGGTGACGACCAGCGCGTCGAACTCCAGCTCGCGGCGCCCGACCGGCAGCCGGCCCGCGCGCGACCACTCCACCAGCCGCTCCGCCGTCCACGCGATGCGCGCCCGATGATGGCGGAATCCCCAGCGGCGCGCGACCGGGGCGAGATCGGCGCGCAGGTCGGCCAGCGGCCGGCGCAGGGTTTCGTGCAACAGCGTGCGCCGCAGGTGCCAGCGGTTCGGTTCCACCAGGTGGCGCTCGGCGTCAGGCAGGACGCGTGCCAGGCGCGCCAGGCAGGCCAGTCCCGCGTAGCCGCCGCCCACCACGACGATCTTCATGCGGGCAACCGCCGGCCGCGAAACTGCCAGCGCGCCAGCACGACGCCGGCCAGAATCAGCGCCAAGGCCGCAAATGCGCGCGTCGGCAACCGTTCGCCGAGCGCCATCGCCCCGAGCGCCACGGCCCACACGGGAATCAGGTAGTTGATCAGCGACAGGAAGGTCGGCCCGGCGCGCGCCACCAGGCTGAAGTACACGACGGTCGCAAGCCCGGTCGACAAGGCGCCGAGCGCCAGCAGGGCCAGCGCCGGCCCGGTCGCGATGGTCGCGTGCGCGACCGCCGCCTCGCCCTCGCGCAGGCCCCTGGCGAGCAGGACCGCGCCGACCACGATACCGGCGATGGACAACACGGCGGCGGCCGTGACCACCGGCTTCAGCACCGGGCCGCGGCGCGCGATGATGGCCGCGATGCCGTAGCAGACGGCGGCGCCCAGCACGGCGAGCTGGGCGATGAAGGACGCCTCGCGGCCGACCAGGGCGGCGCGTGCCTCGGGGCCGGTCAGCACGACGACGCCGAGAAAGCCCAGCGTGAAACCGGCCAGGCGGCGCGGCGTCAACCGCTCGCCCACCACCAGGAAATGCGCCAGTACCAGCACCACCAGCGGCATCACGGCCATCAGGATGCCAGTCAGTCCGGACGGTATGTCGCGCTGGCCCCAGGCGATGAGAAAGAACGGCAGCGCATTGCCGATGATCGCCATGGCCGTGAAGAACAGCCAGGTGCGCACGCCGCCCGGCGGACGACGTCCACTGAACACCAGCAGCAGGACCAGCACGCCGGCGCCGATCAGCAGCCGCCCGGCGGTGACCGCCACCGGCGTGAAGGCGTCGAGCGAGACGCGCACCAGCAGGAAGGAGCTGCCCCACAAGGCCACCAGCGCCAGCAGCAGGCCCCATTCGGCCGGCCCCTGGCGCAGGGCGCCATACAGCGGCGCATTCGCGCTGGAGGACATCGCGGTATCGGGCTCAGTCGCGCCTGCCGGCGCCGGGCGATCGGGGCCCAGTCGGCGCCGGCGCACCGGGGCCGGACCCGCGCCGCTGGTGCTCGCGCGACGCTTGCTCGCGCTCGCGCTGCTTGCGGCGAATTTCTTCCAGCATCAGCTTCAGCCAGTCGTTCACGATCGTCGTCTCCCCAGGAGGAACAGCGGCGCGAACGCCAGGCCCGCCACGAAGCCGCCCAGGTGCGCCCGGAACGCCACGCCGCCCTCGCCCGCCGGCGCCATCAGCGAGGCGACGAGCTGCACCAGGAACCACAGCCCGAGCACCCAGACCGCCGGCAGGCGGATGGCCTTCAGGATAAAGCCCAGCGGCACCAGCACCAGCACGCGCGCACGCGGGAACAGCAGCAGGTAGGCGCCGAGCACACCGGAGATCGCGCCCGAGGCACCGATCATCGGCGTGCGCCCCTGCGGCTCCGGCAGCGCCTGCGCCAGCACCGCGGCGATGCCGCAAGCCAGGTAGAACAGCAGGAATCGCAGCCGCCCCATGCGGTCCTCGATGTTGTCGCCGAAGATCCACAGGTACAGCATGTTGCCGGCCAGGTGCAGCCAGCCGCCGTGCAGGAACATCGAGGTCAGCATGGTCGCGGTCGGCGGCACCACGGCGACCTCCGGCGGCAGCTGCGCATTGCCCAGCAGCACGGCGGGGATCACGCCGAGGGTGAACACCACGCGGTTGAATCCGGCCTCACCGAGCGAAATCTGCCAGAGGAACACCAGCACGCAGGATGCGACTAGCGCCCAGGTCACGACCGGCGTGTCATGCACGGGGTTGTCGTCGCGCAGCGGAATCATGCCCGGCCCGGAACGTCGTGGCGGCCCGCCGGATGGCTCAGGACGATCCCTCCGGGTAACGGCCGACGCCCAGCCGCACGGCGCGCGCCTTGAGTTCGCGGATGGTCTGCTTGACCAGCTTGCGCACCGGGCCACGCCAGCGCCCGGCGGCACGCAGCCGCTCGCGCAACACGTCGAGATCCTGCAGTTCGCCGAGCACGTCCGCCAGCTTCTTGAGGGTGGCACGCTCCATGCGGTCCAGCGGCCGGCCCGACAGCTCGCGCTGGTGCAGCTCACGCTTCACGGCCTTGCGGAATTCGTGGAAACGCGGCAGCGCCGGCCGCTCCACGACGCGGTGGAAAGCCAGCGCGGTATCCGACCATGACTCGGCCAGCCCGGCATCCAGCGCAGCGGCGTCCATGCGCGCGAAATCGAGCCCGGCGCAATGCTTGCGCACCTTGCGCAGCGTGGCCGCCGCGTCGTCCGCGACGGGTCGCGGCAGGCCGTGTGGCTGGCCGGGCGGGCGCTCGAGTCCCAGCGACTCGATCACCGCCTCGAGCGCCTCCAGCTGCCGGGCGTCGGCGCGAGTACGCAGGCGCGCCAGGGTCTCGCCGAGCGCGGCGGCGTCACGCAGGTGCGCCAGCTCGCGCGCGGCGGCGGCGCAGCGCTTCTCAAGCTTGCGCGTCGGCAGTTCGTCGCCGCACAGCCGCAGCAGCGCCCGGACCCGCTTGAGGTCCTTGCGCACCTCGTGCACCACCCAACCGGGGTGCAGCTCGGGATTTTCGAGGCGCTCGACGCACCGGTCGAGCCGGTCGATCACGGTCTGGCCGATACCGCCCGGCGAGGGGCCTTCGTCCGCCGGTGCCGCGGGCTGGTCCTGTAGCGCGTGCCTGTCCGAGTCCATTCGAGGGTCCGGGGGTCGGGTTGGGTCGGGTTGGGTCGGGAAAGTCATTCTAGCACCGCCGCAGGTCGTGCGGCGATGCAACATCGGGGGTATCCTGAAACCACCTCCGAGCCGACCGGTGCCTGTAAATGAACCCGATGTCCGTCTCCCTGGAAGCGCTCCGCGCCCGCGCCCGACCGATTCCCCTGGACGCCGACGCCCGCTGCGCCTGGGCCGAGCAGTTCAATGCCATGCCCGCCATGAGCGCGACCGGCGCGGCGCTGGATCTCGAGGACCCGGCGCTGGTCCGGGTGCATCTTTCCGAGGTGGGGCCGCATCACCGCGGCGGCATGGGTAGCAGCGCGGTCAATGGGGCGGTCATCGCCGGGCTGTTCGACGCCGCGCTCGGGGTGGCGGGCGTCCTCCAGTTCGCAGGGCGGCGCGCCGGCACGGTGGAACTGTCCGTCAAGTTCATGCGGCCGACCCGCGGCCGCTCC
>DAOMOU010000042.1:4492-12847 GCA_035444525.1 Gammaproteobacteria bacterium
AGGACTGAGACTCCGCCCGCATTGCCCCAATGCCTCCGTCGTCCCATCATGGAGCGGCACCGGTCGACTACCGCGGGAGCATGGATCATGTCTCGGCACCACCACTCATTCCCCGTACTCGCCATGCTGCTGGCCGCGCTCTGGGCGCCGGCCGCAGGAGCGGCGGGGGTACTGCAGTTTCTCGAGCCCCGGCTCAAGGCCACCGAGGGCCAGACCCGCCAGATCACCGTGATCCGCAGCGACAGCGCGGTCGGCGAAGTGACCGTGGTGCTGAACATCAGCCTGGGCGGCACCGCGACGCTCGGCACGGACTTCACCATCGACCTGCCGCTCGGGGTGATCCGGATTCCCGACGGCCGGCTGTTCGGCCGCGCCCAGCTCAACGTCCCGCAGCGCAGCGGCGCCCAGGGCACACGCTTCGCCATCCTGACACTGGCGAACCCCAGCGGCGCGACCCTCGGCCGCGACGTCACGCTGCTGCTGGAGATCGAGGACGACGACCCGCCGGCCGCGGCGCTCGAGATCGCGGGCGACGCCGTGCGCCGGGTGGTGGCCGGCGACGAGCTGCCCATCGAGGTCACGCGAGACGGGCTGCCAGCCGATACCGTCTCCGCCACATTGCTCGGCGTGCCGGGTACCGCCGCACTGGGCATCGATTTTGCCGACCTCACCACCGAGCTGGAGTTCGCGCCCGGCGACACCTCGGCTGATGCGACGCTGTCGACCATCGCGCGCACGGCGGCCGCCCCGCCGCGCAACCTGAGCCTGATGCTGGCCAACACCGCGCCGGCCGGCGAGGCGGCGTTCAGCGGGTCCGGCCCGCTGGTCGTCATCGAGGACCCGCCCGCCGACCACGCCGGCGAATTCTCCCTGTTCACCACCAACACCACGGTCAACGAAGACGCCGGCAGCATCACGTTCACGGTGGACCGCAATCGCGGCAGCAACGGCGCGGCTGCCGTCAGCTGGGTCACAGTGGACGGCGACACCAGCCCGGCGGCGGTCGCAGGCGCGGACTTCACGGCCGCCACCGGCCGGCTGGAGTTCGCCGACGGCGAAACCCGCAAGACTTTCACCGTGCAGCTGATCGACGACGACGAGGCGCGTGCCGACCGGCGGGTGTTCAAGGTGGCGCTCGCCGATCCCTCGCCGCTCGCCGGGCTGGATCCGCAAGCCCGCGTGGTCGCGATCACCATCCGCGAGGACGACGGCGAGCCCAGCGAGGAGTGCCGCGGCTTCTGCGATTGCTTCATCGCGACCGCTGCCTGGGGCAGCTGGCTGGATCCGCACGTCGCCACCCTGCGCGGCTTCCGCGACGGGGTGCTCATGCAGAGCGCGCCGGGGCGCGCCTTCGTGGCCTTCTACTATCGCCATTCTCCGCCGGTCGCGGAAATCATCTCCCGCCACGAATCATTGCGCGCGGCGACGCGTGCCCTGCTCGCCCCACTGGTCTTCGCCATCGAGCGGCCGGCGGTCGCAGGCGGACTCGGACTGGGGCTGATCGGCCTGCTGCTCGGCCTGAATCTGCGCCGGCGCGGCGCGCGAAGACTCGGGCCATGAAGAAGAACGTGCTGATTACCGGTTGCTCGACCGGCCTCGGGCGCAGCGTCGCGCTGCTGCTCGCCGCGTCGGGCTGGCGCGTGTTCGCCGGGGTGCGCAAGGCCGCCGACGCCAAGTCGCTGCAAGCGGAGGCCGAGGGCGAACTGACCCCGCTGCTGTTCGACGTCGCCCGGCCGGACGCCCTGGCGCAGGCGATCGAGACCCTGCGCCAGGCGACCGGCGGAGAGCTGCACGGCCTGATCAACAATGCCGGGGTGTACCTCGGCGGGCCGCTGGAGCTGATGAAACCCGAGGAGATCGAGCTCACCTTTGCCGTCAACGTCACCGGGCTGCTGGCCGTGACGCGCGGCTGCCTGCCGATGCTGCGCGCCGCACAGGGGCGGATCGTCAACATCAGTTCGATCTCGGGCCTCATCGCCATGCCGGGGGTGAGCGTCTACGCCGGTTCCAAGCATGCAGTCGAGGCGATCACCGATTCCTTGCGTATCGAGCTGCATCCCTTCGGCGTGAAGGTCGTGGCGGTCGAGCCGGGCGGCATCAAGACGCCGATCTGGGAGAAGGGCGCGAAGCGGGACCAGGAGGCCGCCGATGACGCAGCCACCGCGGAGCTACGCAAGGCCTACGCACCGCTGCTGAAGCTGCTGCACAAGCTCAATGCCAGGCCCGGCGGCCTGCCGCCGGAAGACGTCGCCAAGGTGGTCATCGAGGCGCTGGAATCCGATCGGCCGAAAAACCGCTATCTGGTGGGCAAGGACGCCAGGAGCCTCGCGCTGCTCGGCCGCCTGCCCGATGCGCTGCGCGACCGCGCCATCATCGGCAAGGTCTGGCGCTAGCCCCGGGGGTCGCCCGGCTAGTCGCGGCCGTCCCGGGCGAGTTGCTCGGGCGCGGGTTCGGCTTCTGGCTCCACGTCCCGAAAGTTTCCGCGCGCGCGATTTTCGACCCGCGGCGCGGCGGCCAGCCATCGCGCCGGGTCCGGGCTGCCGGCGCTCACCGGCAACGGCAGCCCCATGGCGGCTTCGCCGAGCGTCGCCACGCGCTCCCAGTCCAGCGCGCGCGCGCCGGCCCGCGCGCGCAGCTGTTCGAGGGCCGCATTCCAGTCCTGGTTGCCGTCCTCGAGCGGCGGGTGCACCTCGAAGTGGAGCTGCCCGTCGTGCCAGCCGGCCAGCCAGGGCTGGTCAACCATATGCACCGGCGTACCCGGCGGCAAGTCATCGAACAGCCGCTCGATGTCCTCCGGGTAGAGCCGGATGCAACCGTGGCTGACGCGCATGCCCACGCCGGCGGGCTTGTTGGTCCCGTGCAGCAGGTAAACCGGGTTGTCGAGCCGCACGGCGTGCCGGCCCAGCGGGTTGTCCGGCCCGGGCGGCACCACCACCGGCAGGTGCTCGCCGCGTTCGGCGTACGCCTGGCGCACGGACGCCGGCGGGGTCCACGGCGGGTCCTTGCGGCTGGACAGTACTTTGAAGCTGCCGAGCGGCGTCGACCAGCCGATCTTGCCGATGCCGATGGGATGGGTGATGACCGTCTGCCGGCCGTGCTCGTCCGGCGGGCCGAACCACCACAGGCGCATGGCCGGCAGGTTGACGACCACGCCCTCGCGCGGCGCCTCCGGAATAACGTGTGCCGTCGGCAGCAGGATTTCGGTGCCCTCGCCCGGGATCCATGGATCGACGCCGGGGTTGGCGGCGCGCAGCTCCTCGTAACCGAGGTTGAAGCGCCGCGCGATGTCGGTGAAGGTGTCCTCGTGGCGGGCGACGACCTTTTGCGGGCGACCGAGCACCTCGGTCTCGCTGCTGACGCTCTCGAACAGGTCGCTGCGCTCCAGCGGTGCCCAGGGCACCACCGCTGCCGCGTCCGGGGCGCGCGTAAACCCGACCCAGTTGGGTCCGCAGGCCGACAGCAGCGTACAGGCCGCTACGACCGCGAACCGCTCAATGCCAACGCTGCAGCCAGCCACCGGCACTTCCCTCCTCCATTGCCGCCGCAAGCTTCTCCCAAAGGCGCTTCGGGCCGCGCCACTCCACCCGCCAGGCGTCCGCCTCGCCCACCAGCTTCGTCAGCCAGTCGTCGCTGGTGCCGAGCTCGTCCACCAGCCCGAGCTCCAGCGCGCGCGTGCCGTACCAGTACTCGCCGGTGGCGACCTTCTCCAGGTCCAACGCCGGGCGGTACTTCGCGACCATCGCCTGGAACAGCGCGTGCACTTCCTCGAGCTCCTCGCGCAGCTTGTCGCGATCCTCGTCGGTGACTTCGCCGAACATGCTCACCGTCCGCTTGAAACGCCCGGCCTTGACCTGCTCGACGGTGACGCCGCGCTCGTCGAGCATGCGCCGGAAGTTGGGAATCTGCGCCAGCACGCCGATCGAGCCGACGATGGCGAAGGGCGCCGCGATGATGCGGTCGGCGATGCAGGCCATCAGGTAGCCGCCGCTGGCCGCCACCTTGTCCACCGCCACCGTCAACGGGATGCCGCGCTCGCGCACGCGGGCCAGCTGCGAAGCCGCCAGGCCGTGCTCATGCACCAGGCCGCCGGCATTCTCCAGCCGCACCAGCACCTCGTCGCCCTGCTCGGCGACGGCCAGCACGGCGCTGACCTCCTCACGCAGCGAGGCGCTGGCGCTGGCGCGGATGTCGCCGCGAAAGTCGATCACGAATACGCGCTTGCGACGCCGCTCTTTCTCGGCCTTGGCCTCCTGCTTGCGCTGCTTCGCCAGCTGCTTGCGTTGCGCCTTGGGCAGCAGCGCCTGGCGCAGGCCGTCGGCCGCCTGGCGGAAGCGGGAATTCAGGTTGGTGACCTTCAGTCCCTCGCCCTCGCGCGTGCGCCGCGAGGCATTCATGACCAGCCCGACAACGAAGGTGACCGCCGCGACCAGCGTCACCGTCTTCGCGAGAAACAGCACGTATTCCAGCAATGCCTCAGTCACGACAGGCTCTCTTTCCGGGTCTCCGGGTTGCGCGCTATGGTAGCGCAGCCTCGCATGCCGGGGCGCCGGCCAATCACAAGCAGGTCCCCGGATGGACATCGTCTCCAGTCCCGAGCACCACCGCCAGCACGGCCGGGCCGAGCTCACCGACGGCCGGCTCGTGCCCGTGTTCGAGCACCCGGGCCGAATCGATGCAATTCTCGAGTCGCTGGCGCGGCGCGGCTTCCCTTCGCCGGCGCTGCCCGAGGACCGCGGCGTGGCGCCGATCACCGCGGTCCACGACCTGGACTATGTCGCTTTCCTGCAATGCGCCTGGGACGAGTGGGCGGCGGTGCACGGCACCGACGGCGACGCGCTGCCGCTGAGCTGGCGCGCGCCCGGCATGCGCACGGACCGTGAGCCGGAGCGCATCGACGGCCGGCTCGGCCACTGGTCATTCGACGCCGGCACGCCCATCACGGCCGGCACCTGGACGGCAGCCAGCGGCGCCGCGCAGGCGGCCGACACGGCCCGGCGGCGCGTCAGCGCCGGCGCGCGCGCGGCCTTCGCCCTGGCGCGGCCGCCCGGCCACCATGCCGGCAGTCGCTTCTTCGGCGGCTACTGCTTCCTCAACAATGCGGCCATTGCCGCGCAGGGCTTTCGCGAGGCCGGTGTCGAGCGGGTCGCCGTTCTGGACGTGGACTACCACCACGGCAACGGCACGCAGCAGATCTTCGCGGGGCGGGCAGACGTGTTCACGGCCTCGCTGCATGCCGACCCGAAGCACACCTTTCCCTTCTTCCTCGGCCATGCCGACGAGACCGAGGGCGGCACGCATTTGAACGTGCCGCTGCCGCGCGGCACCGACTGGGCGCGCTATGCGCCCGCGCTGGACGGCGTGCTGGGGCGCATCGCGGACGAGGAACCCGGCGCGCTGGTGGTGTCGCTGGGCGTGGACACCTGGGACGGCGACCCCATCTGCAGCTTCGCCCTGCAGACGGCCGACTACCGGCAGATGGGACGGCGCATCGGCCGGCTCGGCCTGCCGACCGTCATCGTCATGGAAGGCGGTTACGCGGTCGAGTCGCTCGGCGACAACGTGTCGGAGTTCCTCGAGGGCTTCGCCGAGGCCTGAGCCGCGCCGTCAGCACGGACGATGCGTCTCGCCCTCCGCTTCGGCCGCGGCCAGCGGGGCAGCGGTGGGTCGAGCGGCACAACGAGCTCGCGGCGCGCGATCTGGCGGCTCAGTTCCTGGATCCGGTTCATGGCGGCTCTCCTCTGCAAGCTCATTGTTGGTTTGGTCAATGAGATGCCGCAGACGGCCAAAGGGTTGCAGGGGTTTGGTCGCACGGATCGAAAAAAACCGGCTGCGACCATGAGGTGGATGAAAACACCTGAGATTCCGGTTTTCGTTGCCGTATTCGCACATGGCGCATTATTTGCGCATGTTATGGTGTGGCCACTACGGCCTCCAGCAGGTTCAAATGTTGCTCGATGCCGGGCCTGTACATGTACAGCCGGACGTGGTCCAGACGCTCGCGAGTGCCCAACCTTACCCACCAGAGCATGGACACCGGGCCCTGCTCCATCATCGCCTGAAACTCCGGCGACATCCGCGTCATTTGAAACGGACCGCCAGATTCCACCAGCAATGTACAGAGCGACGCTGTGCATTGAATATCGCTGTCGCCGGACCCCACGCCAGACGAAACCCCACGGGCGGCGGCGATTTCCGAAATCGCGGCTTCAATCGACAGGGCGGCGTCGACATCCAGGCCGGTCTCCTTGATCTCCTCGTCAAGAATGAACTGGAGCAGGTCATGGTGCCCCTCGACACCCAAGCGTTCAACTACCGAATTAAGCAGAATACCAATGGTTGCTTCGCGCTCCGGTACTGGATCGCCCGTTTGGCCGGGGTCTTCAGATTCGCGCCTGTGGAAAGGCTCAACATCGGCTGCAGAGTTCTGCATGGTCTCTTCCAGCGGTGGGGAGGATTCGATCGTCGGGGGAAAATCCCCAAGGCGAACAGAGTCCGAATCCGATGAAGACAGCCCGGTTTGAGTGGTTTGCTGCGCATCTCGGGAATGATTCAACAACGGATGCCTTTGTGAGGAGTCCGTTGCCATAAGTTCGTTGCGCTTGAGATAGATCCCGTATGCACCGAATGATATCGCAGATGCGATGATGATCGAAACAACAATAGGCCTGCGAAATATCATCACTGTGGATCCCAGGACCCGCCTCCGCCATCACAGATCTGAAACATAAAGCATGACGGGTGACTCCAGTTGCCCGAGCCAACCGAGAAACCATGTTGGCCCGACCAGTCGTGGAACGGTACGTGTGGCTTGGGAGTGGTGATCTTCTCGCTCCCGTCCGTGTCAAATTTGCCTTCCCAAACCACTTCGCCATCTTGATTCATCCAGGCAGCGATGTATTCCCAACCGCCGTCTGTCGTTGGCTTCCAGTTCCAATAACTAGAGTGGCCCTCCGAATTGCCATTTGAAATGAAATTGTTGAGGTCGTCGCTCGCTATCGCATGCGAGCACCATAAACAGCTCAGGACAAGCATCAACATGATTCTATGCATATTCACTGGCAGCTCCTTATGCGGTTGAGGCGACAATGATTATCGGCAGCCACGAAAATACCATATATGGGCGAATGCGCCCAAATAGAGATTGCCCTGGAGTAATCATGAAATTCCTAAGACTTAGATGAGGTACCCGTCACCAGGGGGCCAGACCTCTCTAATTGCCGTGTTCGGCGGAAGGGTTTCTGGCTCGGCGCCGCCCAGCTCAAAACAGGCTGCCCTGCGGGCCAGGCGCGCGGAACAGGTCGCAGCGGAGGTCGTACGCCTCGCCCTGCAGGAAGCCGAGCCGCCGGGTCGCCACCTTGAAGCGCCGCGCGATCAATTCGGCGAACACCCCCTCGCCCTTCATGCGCACGCCGAAGCGCGGGTCGTTGTCGCGGCCGCCGCGCATCTGCTGCACCAGGCTCATGACGTGGGCGGCGCGCTCCGGCAGGTGTTCCTCGAGCCATTCGCGGAACAGCTCGGCCACCTCGCCCGGCAGGCGCACGATGGCGTAGCTGGCCTGCGTGGCGCCGGCCGTGCGCGCCTGCGCGAGGATCTCCTCGAGGTCCACGTCGGTGACCATGGGAATCACCGGCGAGACCAGCACGCCCGTCGGCACGCCGGCCGCGCTCAGCGCGCGGATCGCCTGCAGCCGGCGGTGCGGCGCGGAGGCGCGCGGCTCGAGCTTCGCCGACAACCGGTTGTCCAGGCTGGTGACCGAGACCAGCACCGCGACGAGCCCGTCCCGGGCCAGGCCGGCCAGCAGGTCGAGGTCGCGCTCCACCATGGCGCTCTTGGTGATGATGGTGCAGGGATGGCGCGCCTCGGCGAGCAGCTCCAGCAGCTGGCGGGTGATGCGCCAGCGCTTCTCGATCGGCTGGTAGGGGTCGGTGTTCGCGCCCAGCGTGATCGGGCTCGGTCGGTAGCCACGCTTCGCGAGCGTGTCGCGCAGCAGCTCGGCGGCGTTGCTCTTGGCGAACAACCGCGTCTCGAAGTCGAGGCCCGGCGACAGGTTCAGGTAGGCATGGCTGGGACGCGCGTAGCAGTAGATGCAGCCGTGCTCGCAACCGCGGTAGGGATTGATCGACTGCTCGAAGGGCACGTCGGGCGAGGCATTGCGCGAGACGATGCCGTGGGCGCGTTCCTCGGTGACCGTTGTGGGAGGGCGCGTGGCCTCATGCGGCGCCTCGGGAAACCAGCCGTCGTCGACCGCCTCGCGGCGCACGGACTCGAAGCGGCCCTCGCGGTTCGAGGCGGCGCCGCGGCCCTTGATGCGCGTCACAGCCCGACGTTGTTCTGCTCGAACACCCGGTCGGCGCG